>CAMODY010000001.1 GCA_946611595.1 uncultured Clostridia bacterium
AAACATCATCAAACTCGTCAGCATCTGGCGGATTTACCAGGTATGCCGGTTTTCCTGTTTCAACTGCAAATGCATTGATGATCTGTGCACCTAAGATAGCCGGGTGCTCCATCAGTCTTCCGGATGAGCAGTCCTCTAAGATCTTTGCATTAACAGGGAAAATACCTGTGGTCGTGGACTCAAGACCGCCAGAGTATGCTGCAAATGCATCCATGTCTTTGATATCAATGTTGTTGTTTTTCAGCTCTTCCATAATTGTTTCTACTCTGTACGGAAGCTGATCAGATACTCTTGCAAAAGTTTTCAGTTTTTCAGTATCGTGCTGAACGTTTGCTTTAAAGAGTCTTTCCTCGCCATCAAAAACAGCGAGCTTTGTGCTGGTAGAACCAGGGCTTAATGTAAAAATCTTATATCCCATGTTAACCTCTCAATACTATTACTGATTTATTAGTTACCTGCCTCTAAAGGAGTTTACTTTTGGGCTGCAGCCAGAGTCTAACATCCTTTTCGGCTTATGTTTTTTGTTTTGAAAAAGCACGCATACTTAAATGAAAAATTCCGGATACTTCTTCTTCATCTCGTTGCCGTAACGACCGACGGAGTCGATATGATGGTTGATCACATCTCTTGCGCCTTTGCTATCTTTCTTTTCAATTGCTTCGATAATCATCTCATGCTCTTTCGGGAGATCACCAATGCGCTCTAATGTACCGACTTCCATATTTCTCCATCTTCTGACATGCATAAATGCATCTTCATAAAGATAAGGGAGATTCGGTCTGCCAACAGCAGCTAAAAGCAGATTATGGAATTCATCATCAAGTTTGTAAAAACCATTCGGGTCTGCTTTATAATCTTTGATCGCTTTCTGTTTTTCCAGACAATTCCGTAAAGACTGGATCAGTTTTTCATTATCATCTTTTTCAATGATCCTGCGAACAGTTTCCTGTTCGATCGCCTCACGAAGATATAAAACGTCATTAATGAATTCCAGATCGATCAAAGAAACGAAAGTTCCACGCTGAGGGTATACATCTACAAATCCGCGCTCTTTCAGAACTGCGAGTGCTCCACGCACAGTATGACGGGTCGTGTCATAAGCTGCGCAAAGATCGCCTTCGCTGATCAGCTCGCCCGGCATATATTTGAGACTTTCAATTTTTTTCAGCAGATCATTTACAATGTTATCGCTGGTAATGACCCGCCTTACTCTCTGCATGTTCATTTTCTCTTACAGTTTTCCTTCCACTTTTACGAAGTCTTTTGCTTTCTCCTCGCCTCTTAAGACACGAAGGCATCCAAATGCCAGAGAATCCATCTCATTCTCGCCCGGATAAATAACAACCGGAGCAATGAATTTAACTCTGTCAGATACCATCTTTGTGAACATCTCAGAATGAGCGATACCGCCTGTCAGGATGATTGCATCTACCTGACCGCAGCAGGTTGCTGCACAAGCACAAAGGTGTTTTGCAACGCCAAGTGCCATTGCTTCATAAACAAGTTTTGCATGCTCATCGCCATTTGCGATCATCTTCTCTACTTCTCTGGAATCGTTAGTTCCAAGGTGAGAGTTAAGACCACCCTGTCCTTTGATTCTTTTCATCATGGACTTCTGATCATACTCTCCGCTGAATGCCATGTCTACGACCTGGAACAGCGGAAGTCCTCCGGTTCTTTCCGGAGAGAACGGGCCTTCCTCATCGCTTACGAAGTCGATGATTCTTCCCTGAGAATGAAGCGCAACAGAGATTCCGCCGCCAAGATGGGAAATTAAAAGGTTGGATTTGTCATATGCATTTCCTGTTTCCTTTTCCCACTTTTTAGCTGCAGCTCTCATGTTCAGGTTATGGCCTAAAGCTTTTCTTCTCATCTCTTTAAATCCTGTGATCTTAGTCAACGGGATCATTTCATCAACTGTGATTCCGTCATAAACGTATGCCGGAATATTCAGCTGAGTAGAGAGCGCATAAGCGATCGGTGCACCAAGGTTTGAAGGATGGTTGTTCTGCGGATTGTTCTGCAGCTGCCATACCATATCCTCGTTTACTTTATAAGCGCCGGCTTCGATCGGCGGAAGGAGTCCGCATCTGCTGACGATAGCGGTCAGATCTTCCAGTTTTACACCGTGTTTTTCCAGTGCATCTAAGATCATATCTCTACGGAATTCGTACTGATCTTTGATCTCATCAAACTTTGCCAGTTCTTCCGTAGAATGGGCAATGCTTTCAACAAATACCGGAGTCTCGTCATCATAGACAGCGATCTTTGTGGAAGTGGAACCCGGGTTCATGATTAATAATTTTTCCATAGTGCCTCCTGTAAAATGTGTGATTACGGGATCTTATCTGTTCATAATGTTCTGAGGCTCTTTGCCTGCTTCAACTGCTTCAAAGTTTGCAATTGCGCCGTTAAGCATTGTGATGAAAGCTTCATCTGTCATACCACCGATGTGCGGAGTCAGAGTCAGTCTGTCCATTCCTGCAGGGCTCATGTTCAGAAGGATGTGATCCTTCGGAGTCGGTTCCGGAGCAACAACGTCAAGTGCTGCGTGTGCGATCTCGCCGTTCTCTAATGCATATGCAAGAGCTTCATCGTTGATAACTTCACCACGTGCAGTGTTAATTACGATTGCAGTGTTCTTCATTTCTTTGAACTGTTTCTCACCAAGCATTCCAACTGTCTCAGGGAATACCGGAACGTGCATGGAGATAACGTCGCAAGCTTTGCAAAGATCATCAAATTCCATGTACTCGATGTTCAGTTCTTTTTCCTGCTCCGGTGTCGGACGGAAAGTATCATAGTAGCTGATCTTTACGTTCCAGCCCTGAAGTTTCTTAACTGCTTCTTTTGCGATAGCACCCATGCCTACGAAGCCGATGTGCTTACCAGCGATCTCATGAACGCCCATTGCTAGGGAATCACCCTTAACAACTGTATAATCTTCGTTCTTTAATCTTCTGTCGCTTAATGCGATTCTTCTGAATGCAGCAAGCATTAATGCGATCGTGTGCTCAGCAACGCCGTTTGCATTTGCACCTCTGTTATTGCATACAGGAATGCCCATTTCTTTTGCTTTGTTAAAATCAATCTTGTCAAATGCAACACCTTCAGACTGGATCAGTTTCAGCTGCGGATTTGCCTCGATTACAGCTGCACTTACCGGATGAACAGCGCCTACGAAAAGGTATTCAACACCCTTTAATGCTTCGATCAGCTGCTCGTCTGTGTACGGAACATCTACATAAGTGATATCCCAGTCTTCCGGGAAATAGATTCCATACTTTTCAAATCTTGATGGTGCTACGGTTGACACAAGTTTCTTTGCCATGTTACATCCTCCTGTTTCTTTTACTACATGAAAATAGTTTTACTTTGTTCTTTTTATCTGCAATAGCGAAATAGCTAATTATGCACTTTACATCTGATAGCCGCTCTCAAAGGCTTTAAGGTTTAAGTCCACCAGTTTTTCCGGAACGTTTTTAGCGATCAGACCTTTCCAGTCCACATCATCTAACCCAAGCTGCTTTACAAGTGCGCCTAAAAGCACGATATTCTGTGCTTTCACATTTCCGAGTTCTTCAGCAGCTTTATATGCATCCACTACAAATACATTCGGAACCACTTTTTTAAGTTCTTCTGTCGCATCCGTAGGATATTCAGCAGCTCCCGTAAGGACCGGCATAGGCAGTATTTCTCTGGTATCTGTGATCACTGCACCGCCTTCTTTTAAATACGGGATCGCACGTACTGCTTCAATTTTTTCAAAAGATACGATAAGGTCTGCCTCCCCTTCTCCTACGATTGGGGAATATACCTTATCTCCATATTTGATCTGTGTAACAACGGTACCGCCTCTCTGGCTCATACCGTGGATCTCGCTCATCTTGACATCAAAGCCTTTTTCGATCAAGCCTTTCGAAAGAATGGTTGAAGTAGTGATCGTACCTTGTCCGCCAACACCGACTAAAATAATTGCCTTTGTCATCTTACTCACCCACTTTCTCGATCGCATCAAACTTGCACTGCTGGATACACAGACCACAGCGGTTACAGTTTGCAACATCTGCGATATAAGCCTTTTTATTTGCTTCATCAAATGCGATAGACGGGCAGGCAATCTTCATGCACTGCCTGCAGCCAACACACTTGTCAGGATTCATCTGTACGTGTTTTCCTGCGTTCGCTCTCTGTACTTCTTTGATCAATGCGCAAGGTCTCTTGGTAATGATCACGAAAGGACCTTCAGCCTTAAGCGCAGCCTCAAGAGCTTCTTTTGCTGCCTCCTGATCAACCGGGTCAAAGACGCGTAAATGATCATCATCAATACCTAAGGAACGGACAACACTTTCAATATCGATCGCCGGGGATTCGTAACCCATTAAGTTCTTTGTTGTACCCGGGTTTTGCTGATGGCCCGTCATAGCGGTAATGGAGTTATCCAAAATACATGCAACAACATTGGATTCAGATGCTACGATATCGATCAGTGAAGTAAGCCCTGAATGGAAGAAGGTAGAATCTCCAAGTTCACCAATTGCTTTGCGGCTATCACCCTGCGCTTTCAAAGCTCTTGAAAGACCAACCAGTGAAGAGAAACCACTTCCCATGCAAATGCAGGTATCAAAGCCGCTAAGCGGCGGATTGATCGCAAGTGCATAGCATCCAATGTCTCCAAGGGAAACGAATTTGTCGCGCATTTTGCTTAATGCAAAGTAGAATCCGCGGTGCGGACATCCTGCACAAAGGACCGGCGGACGTGCCGGCACATTTACCGCATCTACCTGATAACGGAACTCGTCCTGAGATCCGATCAGGGAATCTCTTACGACCTTAGTGTTGAATTCTCCCTGGATCGTAAGCTTTTCTTTTCCGATTGCATTCGTAAAGCCAAGGGCCTTTACTGTATTTTCCAGATAAGGCTCTCCCTCTTCTACGATATATAAGGTTTCATATTTAGAAGCAAAGTCCGCCATCAGCTTTCTCGGAAGCGGATAGGTAAGACCAAGCTTTAAAACGCTAGCTGTATCGCCAAAGACTTCTTTTACATACTGGTAGGAAATACCGGAAGTGATGATTCCGATCTTTGCTCCCTCAACTTCCTCTACTCTGTTGAGTGCTGAAGTATTGGAATACTCTTCCATTTTTTCAAGAAGGTCTTCACGAATGATGTGACGTTTTTTCGCATTTACCGGAAGCATGGAATACTTCGCTGCATTCCCCTCATATTTTTTAACCGGAACGTCAACTCTTTCTCCGATCTCTACCACACTTTTAGAATGGCATACACGCGTTGTCATACGGAAAAGGACCGGAACGTCGTATTCTTCGGATAGTTTCATCGCCTCGATAATAAAATCCTTGCACTCCTGAGAGTCTGAAGGTTCTACCATTGCAAGTTTTGCATGCGGTGCATAAAGGCGGTTATCCTGCTCGTTCTGGGAACTATGACATGCCGGATCGTCTGCAGTAACAAAAATAAGTGCACCATTCACACCGCAATATCCCATCGTAAAGATCGGGTCTGCGGCAACATTCATACCTACATGTTTGAACGTACAGATTGAACGCATGCCTCCGATACTTGCACCGGAAGCTGCCTCTGCTGCGACCTTTTCATTCGGTGACCATTCGCTGTAAATAACGTCTTTATAAAGGCCTCCGATATTCTCTAATATCTCTGTGCTTGGTGTGCCTGGATAGGCAGATGCGAAATGACCGCCGCCCTCATAGAAGCCACGGGCTACCGCTTCATTTCCGCTCATGATCATCTTACTCATAACAAGTCTTCCTTCCTGAAAAAGTACTGCCAGATAGAAGTTAATTGCTTAAAAAATTCAATTTGTCAACTTGTCGACAAATCTCTATTTTATTGTACTTGAGCTTATACAATTTGGCAATCAATATTTCTTGAAAAATTGTACAAAAAAAGTCCCTGAAAATTGAAAAAGAAGCGGACTGGCCGCTTCTTTAATTAGTTCCATATTTTAAAAGCCTTCCGGATCCGGTTCCAAGCGGATGCTTTCGCGGAATCTGTTATATTCTCCGCTGATCCTGCCCATCGTACGGTTGTAGGAGTCGATTGCTGCTCCTTCCGAACTTGCGCCCCAGCTTGATGGATCTTTTTCATTATCAAGCGGTACGATCGAATAAACTCTGCCCTGTCCGTCATCTGTAAGATCCACCCAGGTCGGAATAATATCAAGGCCTGTGATCTTGACCTTTCCGTTGTTAAACTTGGAGAAAGTGACATTAAAGATCAGACCGTCTTCGGTATAGCCGCGGTTGCCATCCTCATCCATCAGATTTGCTCTCTGATTCGAGATCTCATTACCCATTGAATACAGGCAGAGCATCTCATGGCCATTGCTGCTGGTTAAGGTCTCGTAACGCTCAATAACATGCGGATGACCGCCAACGATCACATCGACTCCCATATCGCAAAGTCTTTGGGCGATTGCCTGTTGATCCTCATTTGGATCATCCTGATATTCATCGCCCCAGTGGATGTAGAAGATATTAGCCTCTACTCCAAGCATATCCATCTGATCAAGATCACTTTGCACAGCATTATAGAGTTCATCTAAATCGCTATAGCAAAAGCTGTTGACTAGGTCCTCTCCCCCGTCTGTAAGAGGAAGACCGTTTAAGGATTTAGTCCATCCGGTACTCTCACGAGTATCGTAGGTATAGCAGACAAAGCCAAGTTTGATGCCATTAACCATCTTGGTGATGATGTAGTGCTCATCCGTACTCTGTCTTGTTCCGGTATATTCCATACCGTTTTCCTTGATCACATCGAGTGTTCTTTTAATGCCGTAGGTTCCGGAATCGTTTGCATGGTTATTTGCTGTAAGGCAGATATCAACGCCTGCATTTGCCAGAGTAGTTACGATATTATCCGGACAATTAAAGAGCGGATAACTCTTATATTCATTCTCTTCGCCGGCACAGGTAACTTCCAGGTTTGCGACCATAATGTCAGGCGCTGAATAATATGGTGCGACCAGAGCAAAGTCTCGGCTGAAATCGTAGTTTCCGCCGCCAGTAGCTGCTGCCTCGTAGATCGGTGAATGAATCAGAATATCTCCGGTAGATCCAACCGTTACTGAAGATGCAATAGCAGGGGAAGCAAGGCGAGGTCTTACTTCCTCCGGTGCCTCCTCTTTTGGTCTGGTCACCAAAAAGACGGTCACTGCAGCGATCAATACGATTAAGATCAGCAAAAGAATTCCCGGTTTAAACCCGCCTCTTCTTCTGCGTTTTTTCTGATTTCTTCGCTGCGGTCTTTGCGTCTGATATCTTCTATCACTCTGATATCTTTGATTACTTCTTCTTTGACTCATATGTTCACCATTTAATTATCTGAGGTTTTAGTAATAATATCTGCAAGATAATAATCACCGTCTTTTACCATGATCCAGGTCATATTCGTATCCCAGGTTCTTACAGATTCGCCGTCCCTTAAAATATCCTGTACAAAACTGATATCGCAGGAATAACAGCTGTCGGAATACTTCTTGATATTTGTGACAGTTTCTTCGCTCAACTGGATGCCGTCATGTTCCTGCATCCAGGACACATCTGCAGAAGAGGCGCTGACAAACGCCGGAGAATTATCCAGCATGACGCTACTTAATGCCTCTCTTCCGGAATCTCCCGAGAAATATCTTGCGTAAGGATCAAATAAAGATTTAACCCGCTCTGTCTGTTCTGCTGCAAATGCCTCATCAGCATCAAAGCCCGCCGTATACACATCACCGATCAGGCTGCACGGAGTGCTGTTTCCGTTTTCATCAGTCATGGAAACATCCGTTCCTGCGAAGATTCCTTTTACCGTGTATGTATCAACTGTCGGCATATCTGCGATAATGCCTTCATCTATCAGTCTGGATAAAATCTGAATCCGGCTTCCCGATTCCGTAATAAAGGAACGATCTACAGCCTGCTGATTGATCGTCAAAGTTGCGGTGGTCGGAATCTGTGCTACAAGTTCCGTTACCTTAAGTTCTTCAGAAGCAAGCTGTGTTTTCTGTTCGCTCCACTGATTGTTTTCAGAACCGCTGCCTGAATTTTTGTCGAGATAAAGTTTCAGCAGATTCTCATCTCCGGAGCGGATCATGTATACGTTTTCATCTCCGCTGCTTTCCGCATTGATTTTTACATAACGCAGTTTATTCTCCGCATTTTTATCCTGCAGGTACTTCGCAACCGTACCCTCTGCCCCAAAAAGCGAAGGATCAGAAAGTGCAACGTCATCTGCTGTTACCAGATGCAGCGATTCTAAATTGCCTTCCTGAATATCTTCTACGATTTCATTCATATAATGTTCCGGAAGACCGTTTTCATAGCGGCTTAAGAACGTCCACAAAAGGACCATTGCTGCAATCAGCACAAGGATAAAAGCTCCCCAGGCAATAAAGAACCCTTTTTTAAAAGACTTTGTAAAGACTTTCTTTTCTTTTTTGCCCTTGCCTTTCTTTACAGGCTGTTTTGCAGCTGCTTTCCTTACCGGACGTCTCTCTTCAAACTCTTCTTCCGGCTCATACGCTGCTTCCGGCTCATACGCTTCCTCAGGTTCGTACTCTTCTTCCGGCTCGTAGTATTGCTCTTCCTCTCTTAAGGCTTCAGCCTCTAAAGCGCGGCGTCTTTCCTGCCGTCTTCTTCTGGCTTCATCATGAATTCTTTGCTGCCTTAAGCGGTCTTCAGCTCTTCTTTTTTCAAGCTCTTCAGCTCTTTCTTTGGCAAGTTCTTCGGCTCTTTTTCTTCTTTGTGCCGCTTCCCTTCTTCTTTGAAGTTCCTGTTCATATTCTTCGTCAATTCCCCGTTCTCTTCGGATCTGACGCATGATATCCTGCAGATCTTCTTCCGACATTCTACGGGGTTTGTTTTCAGAACCTATAGATGCAGATCTTCTCCGGAACTGTATCTGCTCGGGGCTTTTTTCCTGTTCTAATGCTTTCGCTTCCAGCACTCTTCGTCTTTGAGCTCTGGCCTCAGCAGCTTTGATCCGTTCCTCTTCTGCTGCTATCTCTTCTGAAAGTCTTTGCGCTTCTGCTCTGCGTTTTTCAGAAGCTTCTCTTTTTGCCTGCTCGATTTTCTCATTTTCTTCTGCAAGCCGGCGTTCCTGTTCCTGTCTGATGCGTTCTGCCGAGCGCTTCTTTAGCTCCTCGATCGGATCATCTTCTGCAGATCTTCTGCGTTTTACAGGATTCGGTCTGGTCGAGTAAAGACCTTCTCCAATCGTCTCCTCAAGCGCTCTGCGTCTGTTGATACTCTCGCTTTGAAGTTGGTCTGTTTCTAAAGCCTCTGCTCTCCAGGATGCAGCGGAATCTATACTCTCGGTATTTATATTTTGTCCATGCGGTCGTCTCTGTGCCATAGTCTTCTACCTCACAAGAAATGCATTCGGCACGATTCTCGGTCCGCTTAAGGCATATGGTGTGTTTAAAAACTCGCCCTGGTAAACCATCTGCGTTGAAGAACCTCCATCTAAGGAAGCAGCATTCACTGCCCCATAGTCGCTCATGATCTTTATCATATCGGAAAACGTAGCGCCAATTGAATTTGCCTGTCTTCCGTCTACTGTTACAAAAATAATGGTTCCATCAGCAGCCTGTCCGATCGCAGTTCTAGGATTTAATCCGCCGCCGGCTCCGGAAACTTCCTGCTCATTTCCATTCAAAATTAATACCGGTGCATAGGATGTCTGAACGCAGACACAATCCCGAAAGCCCATATTTAAAGCTTCCTGACCGGTATAGTTTCCAAGAACCATTTTATGATCAGCTGTAAATCCAATGGCTGGATATGTCGTATTCATATCCCCATATACGAACTCACCTTCTGAAATTACGAAGCCATCCGGGGTGCCGCCGTTACCTTGTCCATTCGGATCGTAAAAACCGCCACCGTTGATTCCTGCAACCGCTCCATAGCGCTCTGCGATATGATCGACAGTATCACCGTCGCTGCCATCATAAGGACCCTTGTTTCCAATAAAGATTCTGGATGGGTCTTTAATTAACATAACATCTCCGATATAAGTCGAACCGGAAATTTCAAAGATCTCAATATCTGAATTTGCAGACGTTTCGTCATTAACGATATTAACCAGCGAAGTATCCGTTTCTTCACTGATCTCTTTAACCGTATTGTTATCTACGATCTCCTGGATCCGTTCTTTGGAGAAATACAGATTCGGGATCCAGTAAAGCGCGCTGGTTTCCCGAAGAGACATCGTCATGATTTCGGCAGCTTTAGTAGAAGGGCCTTTCATCACGATTGTAAGGGCCCCAATCACTGCTGCAACAAATGTCAGCAGAAAGATACCAATAATAAATAATGCTCTTAAGAAATGTTTCATTTATTTTTTGTCCTTAAAAACCCATTTCCTCTGTATGCCATAACTAAAAACAAACAAACACATATCGACAACACATTTGATCAGGACATTTAAAAATCCCGTCACATGCAACAGACCATTTGCGACCAGATCCACTAAAAGGAAGGATAAGATCATCTGACAAAAAGCCAAGATAAAATATTTCGTAGCGGTCTTTCTGACATTCGCTACATCTTTAAAGACCACTTTTCTGTTAATGATAAAATTGACGATGGATGAGATCACTCTTGATGTCAGCGTAGCGATCAAAACGGCCGCAATATTCAGATTCCAGGTATGCTGGATCAGAGCGGATGCCAGTGACATCGACTCTCCGATCGAATCCTTTAAATTCCATACAGCTCCGCAGATCGCCATCGTAATCCAATAGACACCGATATCCACAACCCAGGATGAAATGGAACTTAAGATAAATTTAAAGAAATACTTTAAGACCACTTTATAGATCTTAAAGGAATCCTTTAATGGATTGAAGTGAGAGGATTCATTATCGTCAATATAGATCGTTTCGATCGGAACTTCCAAGTACGGAGTTTTCCGGTTCACGATCTCAATCAGCATCTGGGTCTCGTACTCATAGCGGTCACCCGGAAGTTTCGAAAAGTTTTCAAAACAACTTGCGGGGATTACGCGAAGTCCGGTCTGCGTATCTTTTAATTTAATGCCGCAGGCAAAACGATATACGAAACTTGAAATCTTATTTCCGAAGCGGCTTCTTGGCGGGATATTTGCGCTGTTAAAATCCCTGCCGCCGATAATGACAGTCCCCGGATTTTTTTCATAAGCATCCAGGCAGTCCTGCATCGATTCTGTCGTATGCTGACCATCACCATCGCAGGTAATCGCAACGTCGATATCAGGACGCTCTTCTAAAAGATAGCGCATAGCTGTTTTAAGTCCTGCGCCCTTTCCTTTGTTGACCTCATGCGTAAGCACAGTAACCTCCGGATGTAATGCCGCTTCATCAAAGAAGTGGACATACTCCGGAGCGCTTCCGTCATTGACAACTATAATATTCTGATATCCGGTCTCTACCAGTTTGTCAGCAAATTTTGCAAACTTTTCATCCGGATTTAATACGGGTAAAATAACCGCTACATTCATCTTGAATTTCTGCTCCTGTTCACTCTGTTTCCAGAAGAATTTGTACGCCTTGAGGAGCTATTTCTCTGTGAAGTCCGCGTTGTTCTGCCGGAAGTAGTATTTTCTCTTTTTGAGTGTGTCTGCACACGCGCTCTCTCAGTTGAGCCTCTGCTATCCGGTCTGTATCCGGATGTTTGTCTTCTTTGTGCCTGAGCCCTTCTTTGACGGGCACGGCGCTGCATCTCAGCTCTTCTTCTTTTCTGACGTGCTCTCATTAAGAGATAGAACACGATCAGTGCTGCAATGATCACCGCAATGATGATCAGGATTACGACTAAAGCCTTGCTGCTCTTTTTATCAGTCTCTTTATCTTTGGACGGAACAGGCGTTGTCTCTTCCTCACGAACCGACTCCTGCTCTGCCTTAGCTTCCTGCTGTGCGTAAGTTATGATGTTATCGAGAACATCATTTCCGCTGGTATCCGCACCTACCGTACTGCGATACAGACCATATTTCGCGCAGCTGAATTTATAATCATTCGGATTTCCGTTTTCATCATATCCGTCATCTACATAAAACCACATCCACTGCTGTGATCCATGTTTCAGATATGCATCTTTTGCGACTTCTAAGGCGCTCTTTCCGCCAAAGTCTGCAAGCGGAGCTCTTGTATCCATCTCAATCGGATTTTCTGCATAAAGATGGAGATAGGTTTTGGGAACATCCCATGTGCCATAAGTATTTGCAGATTCGCTATACTGGCTTGCATCATTCGTAATTTCGACCGCTTCTCTTACAAGCTTGGAAACATACTGGTGACCACCGTGACCATATTCGCCGTTAACATCATGGGTGACAACGACCTGCGGCTGGAACTTTCTGATCGTATCAACGATATATCCAAGACACTCGTCATGCTCGAACTGTCCTTCCGCCTCTTCCAAGGACTCAGAATAATTATCGTAGAACTTTCCAAGCTGCGGATAGTGATCCACACCCATTGTCCAGATACCGTCAAGCAGCTCGTGATTTCTGTAAGACTCTGTCTGGAAGAAATCAGTGAAGTATGCGACCTGAACTCGTGCTCTATCTTCGTTGGTGTAGATCGGGATCATACCTCCAAAGAACAGTACCTCATCGTCCGAATGGGTGGAGATAAAGAGGATGTCCGGTCTTTCCCAGGACGGCTGCCACTGCTCTACGAAATCCGGAAGTTCACCGGCAGAAAAAGCAAAGATATCTGCTATTGTTGCCCCACCATTCGGGATCGTGATCGTTGCAGAATTGGACGAGCCGGATAGCTTTACATACTCATGAAGGAAGCCATACTGTCCGCAGGAGATCTCGCTGCCGCCATCTTTCATGGTCCATGTAGTCGGGATAGAGTCCCATTTGATGTACACAGAATCAATCGGTTCTGATGCATTGATTGTAAGAGTCGTTCCCGCATCAAAATGTTCAGTGCTCATATAGTCATCGTCTAAAAGCGCCGAACCATTGCTGCCATCAGATGATTCGATCGTTACATCCAGCTGGGCAGCCTCTGCCTTAAATGCAAAGAAGCCCAATCCTGAAATGAATATGACTGCTATGACAAGTAAGAATTTTTTCATTTTACGTAATTCCTATAATCTGATTCCGTGTTGATATTACAAAACGCCGCTCTCAGTTCGGCTTCATCTTTCTCTGCCATCTGTTTTTGAAGTGCAGCGAAGGAATAAAAGTTCACACCTTCAGAAAGAGATGCATACATTCGGTAGTCTCCTCTTTCCAGCATCCCTTTCAACTTTTCGAGCATTTGTATGCCATATGCTCCGATCAACGGTTCAGCATGTTCTCCATCCATTAAAACACAGGCTGTATCCATGCAATGATCAAAGAAAAAAGAAAGCACATCAATGTCCGCAAATGGAACGTCCACCGGGACAACAGCAAATCTTGAAGCACCCGTCTGTTCATAAACGGATACCAAACCTCCCATCGGGCCTTTCTCTACGTATTTGTCAGGCACAAGCTCAGCATCAGGGAGGAGATTTTGAATCTCCGCTGCATGATCTAAGCTTCCGGCAGATATTATGATTCGATCAAAAGAATCGCTGGCTTTGTGATATAAGTGCTCCAGAAAAGTCTCATTATCATGAAGATGGAGAAAGATTTTGTCTTTCCCCATTCGGGTGCTCTTTCCACCAGCCAATATCACAAGTGTTTTCATGGGCGAAATTATACCATAAGCTACTATAAAAATAAAGAAGAGGTGCATTTTTAAGAGGTCACAGAAAATTCAGAAAAAGAATCAGCTAACCGCATGGAATCCGCTTGAGATTTCCTATTTGCCCAAGTATAATGAGTTAAGAATTCATATTGAATGAATATGAAATTTAATCTTAAGGAGGATTTTAATTATGAAGTGGATTTGTAAAGTATGTGGCTATGTTCATGAAGGCGATACACCTCCAGAGCAGTGCCCGGTATGTAAGACAGGAAAAGAAAACTTTGAGAAAATGGGCGGTGACAAAACATGGGCTGCTGAGCACATTGTAGGCGTTGCAAAAGACGCTCCAGAAGATATCATCGCAGGTCTTCGTGACAACTTTAACGGAGAATGCTCTGAAGTAGGTATGTATCTTGCTATGGCAAGAGTTGCTCATAGAGAAGGATATCCGGAAATCGGTCTGTATTGGGAGAAAGCAGCTTATGAAGAAGCTGAGCATGCAGCTAAATTTGCTGAACTCCTTGGTGAAGTTTTAACTGACTCCACAAAGAAGAATCTCGAAATGAGAGTTGACGCTGAAAACGGCGCAACACAGGGCAAATTTGATCTTGCTAAGAAAGCAAAAGAGCTTGGCTTAGATGCAATCCATGACACAGTTCATGAGATGGCAAGAGACGAGGCTAGACACGGAAAAGCATTCGAAGGACTGCTTCAGAGATATTTCCACTAAGCCGAAAAACCTAATAACAATAATTATAAAGAGGATGAGCCCCATTGAGCTCATCCTCTTTTTTTTGTCTTTTTCTGATAATACTGTTATATTTTATCAAATGTTTCAAAATAATACTTTGAAGTAAAAGAGTTGTTCGATTTCAGATAAAGAAATCATTAATGCTCTATCTCAAACGCAGGTTAGAACCTTGACATATAATAGGGTGTGCCCATAAAATATTGGTACAAATCCGAAATGTGACACATGAATCATAATTAAAAGAAAGGACGAATACTATGAAATACGAATGTAATACTTGCGGCTATACTTATGATCCTGAATTAGGTGATCCTGATAACGGAATCGCTCCGGGAACAGCTTGGGAAGACGTCCCGGCAGATTGGGTATGCCCGGTATGCGGAGTTGGAAAAGAAGACTTTTCACCTGCAGAATAAAGAATAAGATGAATATCTAAAGAAATGGGGGCAAGAGAAATCTTTCTCCCATTTTTGTTACTTACAAAATAATCATACCCCGACGAATGCTTACCATGCTATAATGGTCATCTATGAAAGAAACTATCTTTACACGTATAAAAAATACATTCCTCTCCTGGCCAATGTGGAAAAGGGTTGGAATGATCATAGTAGGCGTTCAGTGGATCGTAACGATCATCGCGATTATCACGCTTTCACTTTTAGGTCTGCTCTCCGGCAAATGGCTTGCAGTTGCCATTATTATCCTTGTTATCTTTTCGCTTCTTGCATTTATCGCCCAGCACAGTAAAACTACACACCTGGCCGGAAAGATAATCTCTGTTTTCCTTTGTCTTGCGATTTTGATCGCTGATATTGCTATGATCCGTGTTCATGGCTTCTTAGACAAAGTCGACAGTAATGTGAAACACACGGAAAGCAAGGACGTCGATGTTTCAAACGATCCGTTTATTGTTTATATCAGCGGTAACGATGAATACGGTGCTTTAGAATTTGACGGCATGACCGATGTCAATATCCTGGTTTGTGTAAATCCTCAGAGTAGACAGATCTTAATGATCAGCACGCCACGTGATTTCTATGTGGAATTCCCCGGTTATACCGAAGGCGAGCGGGATAAGCTGAGTCACTCCGGCTACTATGGAATGGAAGCACAAATTGCAACGCTCGAGGCCTTGTATGACTGCGATATCAACTACTACGTTTGGCTTAACTTCACTTCCTTTATTGAAATCGTAGATGCCGTCGGCGGTATCACAATTGAAAATGAACATGAGTTTACTTCTAATGACGGTTTTTATTATCCGGCAGGAACTTTAGATTTAGACGGGCTCTATGCTCTGCACTATGTCCGCGAGCGTAACTCCTTTAGCGGCGGCGACTTTTCACGTGGACTTCATCAAGAGCAGTTTATTGGTCTGATGATTGATAAGATCCTTAGCTCAAATTCACTTTCAATGTATAATGACCTGCTCTCTGCAATTGAAAAGAACTGCTCAACTAATATGCCGAAAAACCGCATTACCGATCTCATCAAAAAGCAGATTTCAGATAACCCGAAATGGGAGATCGCCATGGCACAGGCAGAAGGTGCGATCATGGCACAGGCATGTTATACATTTAAACCTCAAGTGCTTTCTGTTGTTATGCCATATGCCAAGTCGATTGAGTATGTGAAACAGATGATGTCTGATTGGCGCTCCGGCAAGAAAGTAACGGCTCTTCAGATGCAGCCTGATGATGACTATAGCTACTTAAGTGTCCCTGATCCTGTGGACTGGAATTACTATTATGATATTGAAGGTTTAGGTGCAGATGCGATCAATGCGATTTATGGCGCAGAGGTTATCACCAAAGAGACCACAGCCGCTGAAACTACAACCGCTTCAGAAGGAGGCAATACTCCGGGAGAAGAAGGAGGCAATGAAGAATCGGTTGATCCGCCGCCGGAAAATCCGGAACCCAGCAGCGAAGAACCGGTTGATCCGCCACCTGATACCCCTGATTCAGGCGGTGAGGTCACTCCTTAAAACTCATAAATAGTAATGATACAAAAAAAGCGAGGAGCTAATCTCCTCGCTTTTATGTATTATCCAGATTCAATTATTATTCTACAACAACTGCTCCGAGAACATTCAGACCATATCCTTCACAAAGGGTGCGCTCAGACTGAATATCATTAAAGCGACTGTTTTCTGTCTGAAGAACCAAGATGACTCCATCGGCGCCGGCCATATCATGCAATGCATCAGAACGGCCAAGGATGTTATTTAACACCAGTATTTCAGGAGTTCCGCCGATCTTAGCAACAATAGCATCCAGAAAATCTTTGTTCTGAACTTTTTCTAATTCAACATTAGAATCGACAGCGATGCAGACTTTCTTAAGATCCTGCTTATTAGCTGCAATCTGGACTTTTGCAGAAACCATCTCTACGCTTTCATCATAGGAAAGTTTCCGTTTATTTTTCTGTTTTACTCTTCTAAGCCAACGGTCAAGAGCTGTCTTTCTTTTGTCATAGAACTTATTAGATCCATCAAAGCGTCCTAAGATCTGAAGGTTCAGATTTTCTTCCGCTTCGTCTGCAGTCTTTACTGTTGCAGTTGCAATGTATTTGATAATGATCACAATAGCTGCAAGGATCAGTCCCAGTAAAGCACCTACAACAATATATTTCTTGCTGATATGGCGTCCGCTCGAAGCTTCCTCTTCTGACTCTACATTTGCTTTATGATCATAAGTATCTTCATTTCCCGGGATAATATCAGTATCTCCCATTAAATATGCAAGATATGCTTTCTGATCATCCGTAAAACGGGATTTAGTAGCAGAAATGTTGTTCTGGGCTGTGGTGATATTCTTGAAACTCTCAAGCTTCTCATTTGCATCAGAAATACTATTTAATTCATCTAAGAGTCTGGTATATTCCTGAGTTGCTTCATACAGCTGATCTACTTCTCCCATTGCATCCGGTCCAAGTACGTCTTCCCAGACCGCTTCCTTCTTAGAAGTATCAACAGGTTCTGTACTTGCTGGAGCAGATCCGCCACTTTTATACCAACCATATGCGCCTAATACAACTGCTCCAATAATCAGGCAGATAAGAAGCGATCTCCATCTCTGGCATAAACTGATGAATAAATCAAAAACCCTGATTTCCCGTTCTTCTCTTTCTTCTCTTAATTCCATAACCTATTCCTTACTATATCTGAATTTAATGATAAGTTCCGCGTATTTTACCATATATCCTTATGAGAGTCAAAATACTCCCTCATAGCTGCATTCTGCGGACCAAAAGAGAAATGACCAACTACAAGATTCTCACTGACCATGATTGGAAGTGAAGAATTAATACAAAACGCGCATAGATCTTCCTCATCTAAACCAAGCTCGACGCGGCTCCTTAATCTTACTGAGAAATAATGCATCCTCTCCCAGAGGCTCCGTTCAAAAAGAATTGCTCCTATGCTAAAGCGTACCGGACACGGACGTTCCTCTAAAGGTTCTTCAGCAAGTTTACGGTCGATTTCATCTATAGGAGGGAAATATCCGCCTTCACCCCAGAAGAATCTGGCAACATCGGCACTTGTTTCAATGATATTTTCAGGTCCCCCTGCATACATCGGTTTTCCGAACAGTTTTGTATATGTATCCGTCAGCCCAAGTTTTTCTAAGAGCCGGACATATCCATAGCCGTTAATATTGATCAGCGGCGCCATAACGCCCGGGTAATACTGCCCTTCTTTTGCATGTTCGTATGCTTTCATCAAACGGCTGAAAAAGTCGCTGCAAAGGAAGATATCCTCGTCCATTTTATAAATATACTGTGCATTTGGATGCAGCAGAATCGCTACATTCTGCACGAGGGATACGTGGTTTTCTTTTGTTGAAAGATAAGACCAGCCTTCTTTCTCACACATCGCATCTATTTCCGGCACGAATTTTCCGGATGTGATAATGCAGACATCGATATCCGGAGTCAGATTCTGTTTAAACCTGCGAAAGACAGGCTCATACAGATACTCTTTATATCCGGCAAGCACCATAGCCATCTTGTTCTGGCCCTTGGAACGATTTTTAAATGTATAGTGGCACTTCGTCCGCCGTCTTTCCAGGAACTTCCATATAATGCTTTTAATTCTGCTATACTCAGGATCTTTTTTCATTTTTATACCTTTTTCAATACTTTTGTTTTTATCCACTCTGTAATCTGCTCTGTAATAGAGATTGTAAGATCTTCTTTAAATAGCAGCAGGAAAAGATAATAGACTCCAAAGAACAGAACTGCTGCTATCAGAAGAGAAACAAAATTACCAAAGTTCATAAACAGAACCCATATACACGCAGCACTTCCTGCTGCCATTGCAATTATGATCTTATAGTATTTAATAGACTTATATGTTTGCGCGAGTTCTTTTCGGAGCACAACCAACTGGAAGCAAAGAACAACGAACTCCGCAACCAGCGTGCCGATCGCTGCACCTGCAGCGCCCATCTGCGAAATTAAAATCCAGTTCAGGATCAGATCCACAACAGCGCCTGCTATTTCAGAATACAGAACATACTTTTCTTTTCCCAACGGAACAAGTACCTGAATTCCCATGATACCGGTCAGCCCAATCAAAAGGACAGTCGGCATAATGATCTGCATCGGCACAATTGATGCAGTATATGCAGGACCGGACAGCAGATATACACCATTCGCCGCAAACAAAATGAAAAAGAGTGAAAGCGGAGCTGCTGTAAGAAAAACAAAGTTGATCGCCTTCGAGCACACTCTTTTAAACTCATCATATTTTCCCTGCTGGATATAATAAGATACACGCGGAAGCAGAACATTACCTAGCGAGGTAACGATTGCTACAAGAAAGGTTTTCACCTTTACCGCAACGTTATAATATCCTACATCTACATCCCCTTTCATAAATCCCAGCATGACATTATCAAGATTCGTATAGATCGTTATCGCGCATGCCATCGCAAAGAAGACGAGTACCGGCTTAAAGTGCTTTTTCAGATTATAACCGCCAAGCGGATGCATGATGATATACTTTCTTGCCCGGATCAGATTCATGATATTAGAGGCAGATGCCGCAAGAACGCTGATCGCTCCATAAATAATGTAGTCGCTTTTCTGGTGAACAAGAAGAAACATCGCTATGACAGCAATCACCTTAAAGATCATCGAGCAAACCGTGATATAGGTGTATTGCTCTAATGCCTTAAACAGCCATTCCATTCCGATCGCTGTAAGCAGGATTGTTGCGCTGGCTACGATATAGAGCAGCCTGTCTTCATACAAGCGTGGAATAAAAGCTAGTGCCGCAGCAAGCAGTCCATAGGAGATAATACACATGAAAAGGTTGATAAAGAGAAGTTCATGCGCTGTTCTTGAAAGTTTCTCCTTATCATCCCGCACCTGTGCGCAGGCTCTGATTCCATAGGTTGGAATGCCCAGCATCGCAAGCATCACAAAATAATTGATCAGTGAAATCGCGAAATTAACCCTTCCGGTTCCTTCCGGAAGAAGTATTCTTGTGATATAGGGAAACGTAATAAGTGGAAAAATAAAACCGGAGACAGTAAGGATAGTATTCATTATGAAGTTCATCTTAATAGACTTCTGCTTCATATTTGAATTATTTAGCCCCTTTTCTCTGAAGCACCACCTTCACTGTTTTCAGTAAGATTTTTAAATCCAGACCAAGCGTCCACTCACGGATATAGGAATTATCAAGTTCGACGATTTTTTCAAAATCCGTTATTTCGCTTCGTCCGCTTACCTGCCAAAGTCCTGTAAGACCCGGCTTAAAAGATAACCTCATCTTATGATGCGGCTCATAATGTTCAAACTCTTCAAGCGTAGGCGGTCTTGTACCAACCAGTGACATATCGCCTTTAAGAATGTTCCAGAACTGCGGGAACTCGTCTAAAGACCAGTCACGGATCTTATGTCCGATTCCCGGAAGGATACGCGGATCATTCTCCATCTTGAACATTAAGCCGTCCATTTCGTTTTGAGCCATGAGCTCTTTCTTACGCTCTTCCGCATCCATGTACATAGAACGGAATTTATAGATATAGAACTGGCGTCCGTTTTTACCGATACGGATCTGCTTAAAGAAGACCGGTCCCTTATCCTTTGCTTTGATCATCGGAGCTAAGATCAGGTATAAAATACCTGTGACCAGGGTACCGAAGAAACCGCCGATAATATCAAAGATACGCTTGATAGCCAGCTTTGCAGAGGATGCGGTATTGTTACTGGTTGTTACAACAATGCTGCTTCCCATATGTTCAATAATGGTATTCGGATATCCCTTTGTCTGTCCCGGTACACCGATATGAACTGTGATACCTGTTTCAAGAAAATAGTTGACCAGGATCTGCTCTTTGATTTCGTCTGAAAGAATGATCAATACTTCATCTACGACGTCTGAAAGTACATACTGACGGATATTGGAGTCGTCACAAAGGACAGGATATGTCCTCTCTGAATCATCTTTTGATGGGATCTCTTCTCCGATCCGGTTGTCATCCAAGATCGCAACTCCCTTGATATTAAAAGAGTTATAGGACTTTGCAGAAGCCGCTGTGATACAGTCCTCTAAATGGGCTGCATCTGTGACGATCAAAAGCCAAGGAAGCATATTTCCTTTTCTCATCCGCATACGGATAAAGTGCTTCCATAGGACGCGCTCTGCATAGATCAGCAGGAATGAGATCAATGCTGTAAAACCAAACACAATACGGCTGAACAGCTCTGACTGCTGTGTTGCAAACATATAGAACGCAACTAAAAGGAAGGTAATGGCGATCTGAAGGAGCGTTCGCCATAGTTCCTCCCACTTACTTCTTTGAAGAATACTTTTATATGCTTGATTAATAACCGCTACCAGAAGGTAGAGGACTAACATGATGATACCAAGCCTCGTAAAGAGGGTGATCTGATCATGATTCAGTCTAAATTGAAAACGGATCAGTACCACTGCAATATAAACAACAGCAAGAATGATAAGATCCCAAATTGCAAAATCTAAATGTTTCAGCCATGATTGGCTCGTTTTCTTGTACATAGGCGAATTTTACTATAAAAAGTGTTTTATTGCAATGAAGACGAAGGTTTGAATATATCTGCAAGCCATCGTTTTCTGTACGTCAGTGCTTCTCTTTCACAGTATGCAACAGCTGTGATAATAAGCGGCGTAGCCGCAAAATCAACTAAATAAGGTTCTGTAACTCCATAAAGCGCTGCGCAGATCATCAAAAGACACAGCCAATGATCTCCAATTTTCACAGCTTTTATATTGGCGATCACATAAATCGCCAAAACAACTGCTAAAAACAGCGCTCCATAAGATAAGAGCAGGCGCATATAAGAACAATCTACAAAATTATATGCGGCATCTGTAGGAACAACTCCACTTCCATTCCAGGCAATATCATGCCCGTAAAGATTGATCCCATAGGTTTGAACTGCAGCATCTCCCAAGGCAAGCCGCTCTGTTAAAAGAATATTGAGCTTTTGCCAGAAAGGTTTACTTCCATCATAGAAGATATATCCTGCAACTGAAATAAGCCCGATCAATGCCGGTGCAACAACTAAAAGCCCTTTTAATTTAGCAGTAAATCTCCAATGGTTTTTAAAGAGGCTTTCTATCAGGAAGAATACTAAAACGACCGTTCCAAGATAGAATGGCATCCTTGCATCTGTTTTCCAATAGAGAAAGAGATTAATTGCTTCTAATATTAAAGGCTCAAAGAATCTTAGTTTTTCTTTCCTCAAATAAATGTATTGAAGGATAATCCCGAAGAACACGGTAGGCCCGGTACTGGTATAGTGAAATCCAAGTCCATAGCGGATAAGAGTCAGGCCAGCTCTATAGCGGTGCCATTCCGGATTAGGAGCAATGCCGATCAAACTGAAGGCAACCAAAAGTACAGACATTATAGCTGTAATAAAAAACGAGATTGTAATAAGCCGCCTGCTGTTTTGGCCATATGCTGCACCAAAGACCAGCCACAAAACAACCATATATTTATTGTCTGCGAAATAAGCAGGAAGAAAGACCGCGATCGCCATGATCGCATAACAGATGACTACCTTCCAAGGATATTTTCTGCAAATAAAATTCAGAATAATAATGACAATGCACAAGCCGCAAAGGCCATACTCTATCGTTAATAAGGTAGTCTCAAATTTTAAACTTGTATCATACAAAATCCATGCAGACAGTCGTAACATGGAAACAATGATAAGTATGATCCACGTTACATCAAAGAGCCTGTCCTGTATTCTGTTTTTATTCAGCCAGTTAACCATTTATTTTGTCCAACGGTTCTTGAATTTTGCATATGCCTTTGAGTTGAAGAGTTTCCCGTATAAGACCGGGGCGTTCTTGTAACGATTCAGGCGTAAAAACAATTTATATCTCTTGTCTGTCATTTTCACAAGAATCGGATCTTTACGAAGAAGATATTCGCGGAAAATGGCAGCCTTTTTTCGGCCATCTTTCTTGTTCGGATTCTTGACCAGCAATGTCGCATAATTACTGTTTACCGCTACCGAGATCCTGCGTCTTAAGAATTCATCTCTTGCTTTTCCCATCGGTTTACAGGAAATATAATAATCCACAATGCGTTCAACAACAGCCTGATGGTTGCTGACCCGTTTTGCCTGGTTCTCAAAGTTCGTACTCTGATTGACATCCCCGATGCGGTACTCATATAACATATCCGGTATCACCATAATACGGTCCGCATGCACAAACGGAAGAATAGCAAACTCCTGATCTTCAAAGTATGTATGCTCACTCATACGGATACCGGTTTCCCTTAAGAACTCCGTATTAAAGCACATCGAGTGAAAGTCAAGACAATTGCTGACATCGTCATATTTATCTGAAAGTTTGATCATGTCGATCTGACGATCATTTACACTGCTGACCGGGGAATATTCCAAAACAACGCCATTTGAAATATTTACGGTTTTAAAGCCCATGATCACAGCTTCTACATCAGAAGCTTCCAGCTTATCCAATACCCCTTTTAAATTTTCAGTTGTGATCCAGTCATCGGCATCGACTACTTTATAATATCTGCCGCTGGCTGCATCAAGGCCCGCATTAATGCCTGAACCATGACCGCCGTTTTCTTTATCGATCACCCTTACATCCAATGGATATTTTTCCTCATAAGCGTGCGCAATCTCGCTGGTCCTGTCTTTTGAACCATCGTTTACTATGATCACTTCAAGGCGTTCATCAACTCCACACATGGAATCAAGGCACTTCTCGAGAAATGCTTCAACATTATATGACGGAATTGCAATTGTCAGTTGTTTCATCTTCTCTCCAACTTTTTTATATTTTACTGAAAAGACCGATTATCGTTCCTGCCCCATAACACACATGCATCGCTGCAAAGATTCCGGGGAGGGCAAGATTGGTTAACTGGAAACCTTCTCTTGCAGAACCGATAATTAAAAATACAATACTGAGGAAAATGTATAGTCCCCACATGGCAATGCACAGCCACGGAAAACCCAATCCTGCTATGATCGCTGTAATGACGATCGCTGCTACAAACAGCGCAGGCACAAAGTGAAAAAGCGAAAAGCAATGCGGATTCACCTTTAAGGTTTTTCCGATCCACAGACCATTTCTGAATTTCTGTTTCAGCATTTTTCTGAAATTAGGTCGGATCAGTTCATATGACTTTACGTTCGGGCTATAGCACATTTTATAACCCGCCTGACGGATCCGATAGCTCATATCATTGTCTTCCGTATATTTCAGGATTTCGTTATATGGTCCAACCTTTTCATAAACTTCTCTTTTATACATGCCGTGAAACAACGAATCGACATACATCTGCCTCTCGTCTGCTCTATAATCTGCTGCCCCGCTTCCAAACTTGGATTGCTCTGCAATTAACAAAGTCTTTTTCCACGGAGTTTCCTCATCAATGATATTCGGTCGGGGGCCGCCACTTACATATTCACCACTTTCAAGAACCGCTACATTTTGCCGAATAAAATCGGCTGGTATCGATGCATGAGCATCAATACGGCAGATAGCATCTCCCGAATAATTTGCAAGCATGACATTGCAGCCCTGAGGAAGAAACTGACCCGGATTATCTAAAACCTGGATCTTGTAATAGTCATCCTTATTATCTTCCTGAAACGCCTGCATCAGTGCTTTTGTTCCATCTGCTGAGCGGCTGTCGATCAAAAGCACTTCCGTCTTCTCTTTCGGATAGTCCTGCGCCAGGATATCTTCTAGGAGTTTGGGAAGGTACGCCTCTTCATTATATGCGACTACTGCAATGGATACGATCACTTCTGCTTAACCTCAAAATCTTTTTCCGAATACTCTTTTCCTAGTACGGCCCAGACAGATTTCCACATGATATTGCACTCATAGCCGAAAGTAAATTTCTTAAGGCTCGCCAGATTATATTTCATTTTTTCCGGCAGGATCTTTTCTACATAGACCTTATCGACTTCATCTGATGAAAGTCCTTTTAATATTTTTTCTTCGTCTTTGTAATAAATACTGCACTCACTGGTAGCTCCCGGAGGAAGCAATAAAGTCGCCATCATTTCAGGCGTATACTTCTCAACATATTTCGGAACTTCAGGACGTGTTCCTACAAAGGTCATCTTTCCTCTTAAGATATCCAGAACCTGACAGAACTCATCTGCTCTGATCTTTCTTACGAACTTACCGACTCTGGTAATTCTGGAGTCGTGATCCTGCGTCACACTTGATCCTTTTTTGTCAGCGTCTGCCACCATACTGCGGAATTTAAAAATACGAAAATGCTCTCCGTAACGGGTCACGCGAACCTGGCGATAAAAAACCGGCCCTTTGGAATCGATAACGATTGCCAGAGCAAGTCCTGCCATAAACCACCAGATCACAAGAATGATAACGGTGGCAACAAAAATATCCCAGACGCGCTTTAAGAAAAGCTGTCCTCTTCTTTTATATAAAATATCGTAGTATTCTTTTACTTCCGGAGTTCTCATATTCTCCGGAAGGTCTTCCCATTTTCGTAAAATCATGAAATGTAATCCCGGGTAATCTTTATAAATTGTTCGATAATATAATCGGTCTCTTCTTCTGTCAGTCTTGTATGCAGAGGAAGTGTGATTTCGTTTGCGTAGTGTTCATACGCATTCGGATAGTCTTTAATATCAAATCCCAGCTTCTGATAAGCACTTAAGAGCGGAAGCGGTTTATAGTGTACGTTACACGCAATTCCGGCCTCAGCCATCTTTGTGATGATCTCATTTCTTCTTGCATCTCCGGAGCGTTCTTTCTGAAGATGCTCAAAGGGTATCCGCGTCAGATACAAATGGCCGGAAGATATATGCTCCTCCGTATAATGAGGCAGCACTTCTATGCCAAGTGGTTTAAATGCGGCATCATACTTTTGGATCATAGCCTTACGTTTTTCTAATAACTGAGGATAACGCTCAAGCTGCGCAAGACCAATCGCAGCCATGATGTCTGTCATATTGCACTTATACCATAAGCCTTCTACATCATATTCCCATGCACCAGGTTTATTCTTTGTAAAGGCATCCTTACTCTGTCCATGCAAGGAATAAAGTTGGATCTGATGATAGATTTCTTCGTCATCCACATCCTCAAAAGATTTCCAGCTAAGACAGCCGCCCTCTCCTGTCGTCAGATTCTTTACAGCATGAAAACTAAAAGCCGTAAAATCAGCTATGGTTCCAACATTCTTACCTTTATAGGAGGCGCCGAGCGCATGCGCACCATCAGCAAGTACAGCTACTCTTCCCAAAGACTTCTGAAGTCTTCCCGCAAGGCCTTCCTCTTTACATGGAGTAAAGAGATCTTTTTTATCATTCACGATCTGAAGGATCCTGTCATAGTTACAAGGAATTCCTGCAAGGTCAACAGGAATGATCGCTTTCGTCTTTTCCGTGATCGCATTCTTAAGCGCATCATAATCCATTTCCAGACTGTCCTTTTGACAATCCACCAATTTGATCGTTGCGCCTACATGGTCAATCACAGAAGCGCTCGCGGTATATGTATAGGCACAGGTGATAACCTCATCACCTGGTCCAATCCCGAGCAGTCTTAAAGCCATTTCCGCACAGGCAGTTTGGCTGTTTAAACAGACAGCTCTTTTTGTTCCAATAAACGCTGCAAGATTTTCTTCAAGCTGCTTCACTCTCGGCCCGGTAGTGATCCAGCCGGAGTGAAGCGCTTCTGATACATATTCAATTTCCTTTTCCGAAATATCCGGAGGAGAAAAAGGGATTTTCATGATCAATAGTTCTCTGCACTGATCTCAAAATAGCTCTGCGGATGTGCACAAGTCGGACATACATCCGGTGCTTTTTCTCCTACTACGATATGACCGCAGTTTCTGCACTCCCAGATCTTAACTTCGCTCTTTGCAAATACCTCAGCCATCTCAATATTCTGAAGCAGTTTTCTATAGCGCTCTTCATGATGTTTTTCAATGGCAGCTACCAGACGGAATTTTTCTGCAAGCTCCGGAAATCCTTCTTTCTCTGCTGTCTCAGCAAAGCCGGCATACATATCTGTCCACTCAAAGTTTTCTCCGTCTGCTGCATCATTCAGGTTTTCAACAGTTCCAGGAACAGCACCGCCGTGCAGTTCTTTAAACCACATCTTTGCATGTTCTTTTTCATTATTTGCTGTTGCTTCAAAGATTGCAGCAATCTGCTCAAATCCATCTTTCTTTGCTTTAGAAGCATAGTAGCTGTATTTATTTCTCGCCTGACTTTCACCTGAGAAAGCTGCTTCTAAATTCTTTTCTGTCTGAGTTCCTTTGTATTTGTTCTCCATAATAAAAACCTCCTTAAGTTTTACTGAATTCTGTTTTGCAAATAATGCGGAAGAAATGTGCCGCACGCCGGGCATCTGACTTCTCCTACAAAATCCCTGAAGCCATGACTTCTGACTCGGTTATTCAGCCAGTGATTACGATGCACCTCGCTGTCCCGATACGTAAAGTCGGCCTTGCAATGAAAACAAACTGTTCTGTATACATTTCCGCCCGGGTTATTTGGTATGTTGATAATTTCCATAATTGCCCTCCATCAAAAGTACAGCTATTTGCTATTTTCGGGTCAGGATCACATCAAGATCTACAACCCCTCCGATGCCATTTACATGTCCTTCTGAAGAATACTGCCATGCTTCGATCTCGTATGGATAATTCAATTCCTTCTCATACTTGGCAAGCCAGATACCGTATCCTTCCAGATCATAGAGGTTCATCTTGTTGCAAAGCCACATCTGATTTCCGTAGATGCCAGGTGTATAGCCGGCCTTTTTAACATACTCACAAAATGCAATTGCATTTGCAGCATGCTCTTCGCCTGTCAGCACATCAGTTCTTGCGGTATCGTAATTGATTTCTTCTGTATCATAGTAGATTGGAAGATCCAGTTCATATGGCTTTACCATATCAATTGCAAACTGAGCCTCTTCCTCCGCTTCTTCAACATTTACTGCTTGAGAGAAGACATAAACGCCAATTTTGATGCCGGCTTTCGATGCCTCCTTCAAATTATAATAGGCATACTCATCATTCATGATGATTCCGGATCCATAGGTTCTGTATCCGACTCTGATGATCGCATACTCTACCCCGGCAGCCTTTACTGTCGGCCAGTCAATAATACCCTGGTTTGAAGATACATCAATTGCGATCCCGGATTCATACCCTTTTCCCGTGTAAGTTATAAACCCGTTTTCAGTCTTAAACAGAGTATCATCCAGATCATTCATCTTCGCATCCGGATACCATTCCAACTGGATAAAGTTTCCGTTACCGTCATATGCACCGGCATCTAAAGGGTTTTCAATATTATCCGTTTTTGTGCTGCGTTTTACTTTTTCCGCACCACATGCGAAAAGAGAAAATACAGCCGCAAGAACAAGTAATGATGCCAATAAAATTCCAAACAGTTTACGCTTCAAGCTTTACTCCTTTTGCATAATGCCCTGTTCAAGAGTTGCTACCATTTCTTTTGCTTTTTCTTCATTTTCAGCTTTTACTCCAACATAGTATTTGATCTTTGGCTCCGTACCGGAAGGACGAACGCAGACCCAGGCATCCGGGAGATCAAAGTATAAAACATTGGACTTCGGAAGTCCGGTCGTCTCCGGCTTCTGATAATCAAGTGCACTTAAGATCTCAAAACCACCAAGTTCCTTCGGCGGGTCGTTTCGCATATCTTCCATCGTTTTAGCGATGGCAGCCATACCATCAATTCCTTTTTTCGTAATAGAGATCGTTTTCTCTAAATGGAATCCATATTTTTGATGCATTGCTTCTACTGCATCCCAGAGGGTCTTGCCCTCAGATTTATAAAACGTGCACATCTCGCAAAGCTTAAGAGCAGCAACGCAGGCATCCTTATCTCTTGCATAAGTACCAACTAAATAACCATAGCTTTCTTCATATCCAAAGAGGTATGTTCCTTTTCCGCTCTCTTCACTCTTTAAGATCTCAGCGCCGATATTCTTAAATCCTGTAAGAACTTTCTTTACTTCAACTCCATAGCTTTCAGCGATGGTATCGAACAAGCGGCTTGAAACAATAGAGCGAACTACGAAGCCATCATCAGGGAGCGTTCCGTTTGCTTTTCTTCTGCTTAATTCATATTCACAGATCAGGCAGCCGATCACATTTCCGTTCAGTTCATGATAGATGCCATCTTTATCCCGTACATGCATTCCGATACGGTCTGCATCCGGATCTGTTGCGATAATGATATCCGCATTTTTCTCCTGTCCCAGTTTGTCAGCCAATGCAAATGCTGCAGGCATTTCAGGATTCGGGAACTCTACCGTCGGGAAGTTACCATCCGGCTTTTCCTGCTCCGGAACAACCGTAAAATCTGTAAAGCCGAATCTTTCAAGAAGTTTCGGAACGATCATGATACCTGCTCCATGAAGCGGGGTATAAACGACCGTAACATCTTTTGCCATTTCTTTGATAACGGCCGGTTCTTTCACCTGCTTAGAGACTTCTGCCATATAGGCCTCATCCACATCTTCTCCAATACTGATGTAAAGGCCTTTTTGAATTGCCTCTTCTTTATCCATCATCTTCGGGGAGGAGAAGTTTGTAACTTTATTAACGCATTCCATGATGCCTGTATCATGCGGCGGTGTTACCTGTGCGCCATCTGCCCAATATGCTTTGTATCCATTATACTCTGCAGGGTTATGGCTTGCGGTGATATTAACTCCGGCAATACAATTCAAGTGGCGAACTGCAAATGAAAGTTCCGGTGTCGGACGGAGTGATTCAAAAACGTATGCTTTGATCCCGTTTGCATTCAAAACAGATGCTGTAATTTCTACAAACTCCGGAGACATCCTGCGGGAATCACATGCGATCGCAACTGCCGGATCGCTGCATCCTGACTGATTGATATAATCAGACAGACCCTGTGTTGCTTTAGCAACCGTGTATTTATTCATACGGTTAGTTCCGGCACCAATTACACCACGAAGACCAGCAGTTCCAAACTCCAGTTCCTGGAAGAAACGGTCTTTAATCTCCGCATCATTATCAGCGATCGCTCTGAGTTCTTCCTTTGTCTCCTCATCAATTGCCGGATCATTCAGCCAACTTTCATATACTTCCTTATACTCCATAGTTACCCCCTTTGCTTAGCAATAAGCCCAAGTAATACTTCTCTATGATTTAGATCAGGATTATCTATCACCTGATTTAAAAGCATATTTAATGTTTCGCCCACCAGTTCTCCTTTTGGAATTCCGGCTTCGATCAGATCAGTTCCACTGACTGCGAGATGCGAAATTTCATATGGTTCTTCCGCATCCATGATCTGCTTCAAAATCGTCCTGATCTCATCTGCCGGGATATTAAGGATCAATTCCCGATAGCGAAGAACAAGGGCAAACAGTTCTTCTCCCTGCTTATGAAGCGCCTTTTTTACTGCGCTCTTTTCAGCTTCTACATTTTTATCTTTAAACTGTATGATTCCTGATACCAACTTAATCGTACGGTTATCATATTTCATCAGCTTGAGTGCACGCTTCGTCTCCTCTGCTGTCAGATTATGGAAAAATGCGGCTAAACGCAATACTTTTTTCTCTTCATCTGTGCCGGAGATTTTGTGATAACAATCTGCGATCTCATCATCAAAGCATTTTTTTACCAGCGCTTCATCAGGTACGATAAACCTTCCCATTCCAAGCGAAGCATACTGGCCGGCTTTTTCCGGATGATCGCTGAGCAGTGTTTTTTCAAACTCAACCCTAATACGCTCCATGCTGACATTCGAAAGATTTTGTACATGCCGGCCAATCGCAGCCAATGTCACAGTTTCGATTTTAAACGAAAGCTGAGCGGAAAAACGGACTGCTCTCATGATCCTTAGCGCATCTTCTGAAAATCTGGCGTTCGGATCTCCTACACAGCGAATCAGCCTGTTATCTAAATCTTCCAATCCGTCAAACATATCCACAACACCTTTTTCCGGAGAATATGCAAAGGCGTTGATTGTAAAATCCCTGCGCTTTAAATCTTCTGCAAGCGACCTGGTAAAAGTAACATTCTCCGGATGGCGTCCATCTTTATAATCTCCGTCGATCCTGTAAGTTGTCACTTCATAACCGATGCCATATTTGATCACCATTACCGTACCATGCTGAATGCCTGTATCCACGGTATTAGAAAACAGGCTCTTCACTTGTTCAGGAAGAGCCGATGTCGTTATATCCCAGTCTTTCGGTTCCAGCCCTAAAATGGCATCCCGTACACAGCCGCCTACGATATATGCCTCGTACCCGGCATCGTGAAGCGTCTTCAGGATTTCCCTGACAGCGCCCGGAACCATAATTGTAAGTTTATCAATATCAAACATATGCATATATTTAATGGCTCAGTGTTTCACCACTGAGCCGAGCGGAATTTGCTACGCGAAGCGTTTCCACTGCAAATTCCTGCTCAGTATCTCATGCTAAATTTACTTTGCAAATTTAGTATGCTTTACCCCAGTAAACCATAGTTTTAGCAGGCTTTCCGCAGCATACGCAAACGTCCGATAAAGTCTCCTGCTCAAACGGCATGCAGCGGGAAGTAGCTGTGGTATCTTCTTTGATCTTAAGCTCGCAAGCCTGATCGCCGCACCACATTGCTTTTACAAAGCCCGGTTTATTTTCAATGATATCTTTAAACTCATCATAAGTTTTGGCTACGAAGGTATGAGAATCGCGGTGTTCTCTTGCGCGCTCAAGCATATCATGCTGCATGATCTCTAAGATCTGTCCGATGCGGTCCGGAATATTTTCAATAGAAACGAAATACTTTTCACGTGTATCTCTTCTTACAATGACAGCCTGTCCGGCTTCAATATCCTTCGGTCCGATCTCAACACGAAGAGGGATTCCTCTGATCTCCTGCTCACTGAATTTCCATCCAGGGCTCTTGTCAGTCTCATCAATTCCGACTCTGATGCCTGCTGCCTTGATCGCCCTATAAATCTCATCCGCTTTTTCAAGAACGCCTTCTTTATGCTGCGCTACAGGGATCACCATAACCTGAGTCGGTGCAATACGCGGAGGAAGTACCAGTCCGGAATCATCACCATGAACCATGATCAGCGCACCAATCGTACGGGTGGACAGTCCCCAGGAAGTCTGATGTACAAACTGCAGCTGGTTGTTCTTATCGGTATATGTCATATCAAAAGCTCTTGCAAAGCCGTCACCGAAGTTGTGGCTGGTGCCGCTCTGCAGTGCTTTTCCATCATGCATTAATGCTTCGATCGTATATGTAGCTTCTGCGCCTGCGAATTTTTCTTTATCTGTTTTCTGGCCCTTGATCATCGGGATTGCCAGATAATGCTCACAAAAATCTGCATAAACATTCAGCATCTGGATCGTACGTTCCTGCGCTTCCTCAGCAGTTGCATGAACCGTATGGCCTTCCTGCCATAAGAATTCGGAAGAGCGAAGGAACGGACGTGTCGTCTTTTCCCATCTGACAACAGAGCACCACTGATTGTACAGTTTCGGAAGGTCTCTGTAAGACTGTACGATATTCGAATACAGTTCGCAGAATAAGGTCTCAGAGGTCGGTCTTACAACAAGTCTTTCTTCCAGTGTATCTGCACCACCCTGAGTAACCCATGCGCATTCCGGTGCGAAACCTTCTACATGATCTTTTTCTTTATTTAACAGACTTTCAGGGATAAAGAGCGGCATGTAAACATTCTCAACGCCGGTCTTTTTAAACATCGCATCCAGGTTTTTCTGAATGTTTTCCCAGATCGCATATCCGTTAGGCAGGATCATCATGCATCCTTTTACCGTGGAGTAGCGCATCAGTTCTGCCTGTTTTACTACGTCTGTATACCATTGAGCAAAATCCTCGCTCATTGGGGTAATATCTTCTACAAGCTTTTTATCTTTTGCCATTTATTTATCCCTTCTTTTCTGTTCTTATTGTTCCAGATATTTTTTCAGTATCTCTGCCTTATCTGTTTTCTCCCAGCTAAGATCAAGATCGTCTCTTCCAAAATGACCGTATGCTGCTGTCTGCTTATAGATCGGTCTTCTGAGATCTAACATCTTAATGATGCCTGTCGGACGAAGATCAAAGTTTTCACGAATGATCTCAGTCAGTTTTGTATTCGGAAGTTTTCCGGTGTCAAAAGTATCGACCATAATAGAGATCGGCTGTGCGACTCCGATCGCATAAGACAGCTGGATCTCGCAGCGGTCTGCAAGACCTGCAGCAACCAGGTTCTTTGCAATATAGCGGGCTGCGTAAGCGGCACTTCTGTCAACCTTTGTGCAGTCTTTTCCGCTGAATGATCCGCCGCCGTGACGGCCGTATCCGCCATAAGTATCTACGATGATCTTTCTTCCTGTAAGACCGGAATCACCATTTGGTCCGCCAACAATAAACTGTCCGGTCGGATTGATATAATACTTCGTATTTTCATCCACCATATCCCTAGGAAGAACACAATCAAAGAGCTTTTCTCTGATATCTTTTCTAAGCTGTTCCTGGGATACTTCTGCTGTATGCTGGGTTGAGCATACAACTGCATCGATACGGAGCGGTTTGCCATCTTCCCCGTACTCAACAGAAACCTGTGCCTTTCCATCAGGTCTTAAATACGGAAGCTCACCACTCTTACGAAGTTCGGCAAGTTTACGTGTCAGTTTATGTGCCATGCTGATCGCATAAGGCATGAGTTCCTCGGTCTCGTTTGCCGCAAAACCAAACATCATACCCTGATCGCCGGCGCCGTTATCCTCATCATCTGAACTATCTCCTTCTTTTGCTTCTAAAGAGCGGTCTACGCCCATCGCAATATCAGGAGACTGCTTATCCAGTCTGATAATCACATCGCAGGTATCTGCGTCAAATCCGATCGTTTCATCGGTATAGCCGATTTCACGGATCACGTCACGCACGATCTTTTCATAATCAACTTCGGCCTTTGTTGTTACTTCTCCCATAACGAGAACAAAGTTTGTCGTTACACAAGTCTCACAAGCCACGCGGGAATACGCATCCTGTGCCATAAGAGCATCAAGGATCGCATCTGAAACCTGATCGCAAATCTTATCCGGATGACCTTCTGTCACCGATTCGGATGTAAATAATCTTTTTTCCATTTTTGCCTCCAAACTTGTTATTAAAAAGATCCGCCATAGCAGCGGATCTAAGCTTTAACCTATTTTTTCCGTGCGCATCTCTTCATCATAATCTTCTTTTACGATGTCTGCCCCAAGGCCCCTGAGTTTTTCATCAAATGCTTCATATCCTCTTTGGATATATTTGATGTCATCGATGATCGTGGTTCCTTCTGCTCTCATGCCCGCAAGCACTAAAGCAGCTCCGGCTCTTAAGTCGGGGGCGCTGACTCTTGCACCGGTCAGTGTTTTAACACCGGATATGATTGCGGTGTTTCCTTCAACTTTAATTTTAGCTCCCATACGTGCAAGTTCTGCAACATACTTGAAGCGGTTTTCAAAAATACTTTCCGTTACCGTAGAACTACCTTTTGCAAGCGCAAGTGCTGTCGTAATCTGCGGCTGCATATCTGTCGGGAAGCCCGGATACGGAAGCGTTTTAACCTGCGTTGCCTTAAGCGTTCCTAAAGCACGTACAGTAACAGCCTCATCATATTCGATCACATCACAGCCGATCTCAACCAGCTTAGATGTAATAGACTCTAAATGTTTCGGGATGACGTTTGCAACAGTGATCTCTCCGCCTGTAACTGCTGCGGCAAACATAAAGGTACCTGCCTCGATCTGATCAGGAATTACCGTATATTCCGTTTTATGCAGTCTTGGAACACCTTTGATTCTGATAACATCAGTTCCCGCTCCACGGATATTTGCGCCCATGGAGTTCAGCATATTTGCAAGATCAACAACATGCGGTTCTTTCGCCGGGTTTTCAATTACTGTATTGCCTTCTGCCATAGCTGCTGCAAGCATGATGTTGATCGTTGCTCCAACCGTTACTACGTCAAAGTAAATATGGTTTCCGCGAAGTTTCTCTGCCTTAGCTTTGATCTGGCCATTCGTAAGAGAGACCTTTGCGCCCAGCGCTTCAAAGCCCTTAATGTGCTGGTCGATCGGACGGGCTCCAATCACGCAGCCGCCCGGCATAGCAACTTCCGCTTCATGAAAACGCCCAAGAAGAGCGCCAAGCAAATAATAGGACGCTCTGATCTTGCTGATATAATCATAATTCACCTGATGGGAATTAACAGTTGCGCCGACAATGCGCACCTGATGCCGACTGAGCCGTTCAACACCAGCGCCAATTTGAGAAATGGCTTCTAAAAGAACGTTGATATCACTCACGTCGGGCAGATTATTTATGATGACCGGCTCTTCTGTCAGGATCGCTGCTGCGATCAATGCAAGGGCCGCATTTTTTGCTCCGTATATCGGGACAACACCTTTTAAGGCTTTGCCCCCTTTAATTACATATCTTTCCATGGAAGACCTCAATATATAGATTGTCTCAACCATGGATTATACCTATATTTAGTAGTTTTGTAAAGCAACAATCGTCAGTTTCCGATCACTCACCAGGATAATAATCCAGACCCTCTCCCGGGAGGTAAACAAACGGGTCAATTGCAACATTATCCTCAATAATCTCAAAGTGACAATGGTTTCCGGTAGAGTTTCCGGTACTTCCCGCATAGCCGATCACCTGGTAGCGTTCTACATGATCACCTACTGAGCATGCAAGCTCACTCATGTGGGCATATCTCGTCTCGAGATGATCATCATGACGAATCAGAACCTGGATTCCATAACCGTCTCCACTGTCTTCTGCCTTCTCGATCGTTCCCGGACAACTTGCATAGATTGGCTCGCCATAGGAGCATGCATAGTCGTTTCCTCTGTGAAGCGAACCCCAACGGTATCCAAATCCGGAAGATAAGAAGCAATTATCCAGCGGTACAACAAAGGTCGGAGGCGGCATCGTTCCGGAACGGACGATCTGAGCAACCGGCTCCTCATAAACCGTCTGGGAAAGAATTTCTCTTTCGCTTTCTTCACCATTTATGTTTATGATCCTTGCCGTAACATTTCTGCTTCCGGCGACCGCTTCTCTTTCCGTAGAGTTTTGGCCCTCATACATTGAATCGTCATAGATGTACTCAACCGGAGCGTAGTATTCCTCGTCATAGGTTGCCACTGTTGCAGTTACAACACCTAAAGCACTGCCGTTTTCAAGCGCTTCATTCACTGCAGCATCTCCCTTCAGCACGGCTGAAGAATCTGTATAGACAGAACGTATTTCCAATGTGTCTACAAAACCAACGGAATCTAAAAGGTGCAGTTCATTTGACGCAGCTGTTTTGGTAATTCCTTCCTGGCTCATCTTTTCTTCAATCCTCTGCTCCATCAGCAAAGAGTCGTAGAACTCGTAGGTCATTCCCGTAAAGCTTCCGTCTTTTTGGGTATTCAAACGTACATCATATTCATCTTCCGTATCATACTGATTTAAAAGAGTCTGAAGCACCCTGTTTGCAGTTGACTGAGAATCCACAGTCAGAGAATATGTACCGGAACTCAACATGATTGCCTGTACATAATTCAGGTTTGTATACTCTTTTAACTTTGTATAAATCGTATCTGTAAGCTCTTCTGCCGGATCTGTTTTGGCAAAAGCTCTTTTTTCTTTGTCGATCGTAAATTTAGAATCCACGTAAACAATGGATTCGGCCTCTTTGCTAAGCCTGATACGGGCATCAGCAAGAGCCTGTTCTGCAGCCTCTTTGTTATTAGATGTTCCGACAGCTTCCCCGTCGATCTTTACGATATAGTAATCCAAACCGGATGCAAAGCTGCTGGTATTAAAGAGGAACAACAAAAGAAAACAGCATAAAAATGCCGCTGCTGCATAGGTTAATTTGATTCTTTTATGATATCTGGTCAGTTTTTTCATTTATGTTTTGTAAACTTTCTGTAACAATTATGTAACATTTTAACAGGATATCGTTTTCCTGTAAAGGGCGATTTTAGACATAAGCGGTGAATATTTTGTGACCTCGTTCACTCGGAAAGATGATTGAAGCAAAAGCAACATTATTATATAATAAGTCCAAATTTGGGTGGCCGCTTTGTTAGAATTTATATGGGATGATCTGGTCTGGGTTCTTCCTGCATTTCTCTTTGTTCTGTGCTATCTGACGGGAGATCTGGTCCAGATGCTGTTTCAAGTCCATAAAGGTATTTGTATCAAAGTCCTCACAGGCTTTGTTATTTTATTGTGCCTTTTCCATGTGACAAGTCTCCCCTTCATGTATAATGACTGGCCATTTACAACTCTTTACAATCTGTTCCTTTGCGATCTGATCGCGATCATCATCGCCTACTGCATTCTCTCATTCATAAAACGCAGAGTTCCTCTTCAGGATGATCTGGACGGATTACGGATCGCCTTTAAGGATATCCTTCAAAAACGCTGGTGGCACCTGATCCTTTGGGTGATCGCAATTTGTTTAATCATATGGCATATCTCCATGGTGATCCTTCACGTTGGGCCTAATGTTGATGATAACTTCTATGTTTCTGAAAGCGTTACCATCCTTTCACGCAACCGATTAATGAATGTCCTTCCTGCCTGCGGAATCGAAGGCAGCATTTTCCCTGCGACATATATACTGGTCAGCTGGGAAACGTTTATTGCAGCGATATCAAAGCTCTTTATTGTAAGCCCTGCTGTGCTTTGCCACAGCATCCTTCCGGCATTTCTTTTGCCGCTTCACTATATGGCCTACTATGCAGCTGCCCGGGAAATTTCGAAAAGAAAGACTGCTCTATTCCTTCTTTTTGTTCTGCTATTAAATTTTACATGCGGACCTTCCACCTACGACCAGGGAGCATTTTTAACGCTCCGTATCTGGCAAGGAAAAGCAGTCCTTGTGAACATCCTTCTGCCGCTGCTCCTTTATGAATTTCTTCGAATCACAAAGGCAAAGAAACTTTCCATCAGGAATATTTTCTTCCTGTTTGCCCTGCTGCTGGCAAGTCAGGCTGCAACCACTGTCGGTACCTATCTAGCGCCGGTCCTTTATGCAGTGTATGCGATCACTTTCCTGATCATAAACCGAAAATGGAAAGAGTTTTTCAAGCTCCTGATTCCTGCTGCAGGCATCACACCATTTGTATTATGGAAGCTCTGGATTCTTTTATCAGCCGGAACGCTTGGAGACTTAAGCGAAGGAACCGGCGTTTTTGAGCGTTCCTTCGGGGAACTTCTCATGCGGTACTTCGGCTTCAGCCTTGTGCCTCTCCTCTTTATCATTGCGATCATCCTTCTGGCTGTCAGGATCCGTAAAGGACCGCAAAAGCCTTTGCGTTTCTTCTTCCTGATTGCCTCTTTACTAATGATCGTTTTACTTATCAATCCACTCGTTATGCCATTTGCAGAGCGCTTTATTACAGGCTCCGGCGTTTACTGGCGGGTATTCTGGCTTTTGCAGATCACCTTTGTAACGGCAATTGGCTTTTGTTATCTCACAGATATTCCGAAGAAAAAGCTGCTAAGGCTGTCTGTTCTTCTTTTCCTTTCCGTTGCGATTCTAATCTCGGGCCGCAGTATTTTTAAAGATGAAGACGTAGCAGAAAGCTTTAAGAATCACTCCAAAATATCAGAGACCACGCGCAAGATCGTTTATACGGTTCGCTCCGAAGTAGAACGCGACAACCCGGAGCTTTCGGATGATATGCTTGCAAAAAAAGAACAGGAAACTGTCTTGCTGCTTCCAAGGAGCCTTTCGATCGAGCTTCGTCAATATGCCGATATCTCACTGATTTACTATCCGTATTACTCAAACAACTACTATGCATATCAGACAGATGAAGAGTTCGAACTGCTTAAAGCAACCTATGACCTTCTCTATCGTAAAAAGACCTGGGATAAAAATGAGCTTTATAATTCCGTGACGACCCTGGGCATTGATTATGTTGCGATCGGAACCAATACTGCAGCAGAGAACGAAAAAAATATTCCGTTCTGGTTTGAAGCGGTATTCCGAGGAAAACGATATACTCTTTATAAAACAAACGGTGGACATTAAGTCCACCGTTAATCTTTTATAGCATTAATTCTTTTGTGCTTTTTTCAGAGAATCAATTGCACGATACCAGCTGTTTTATCAGCCTACAACATCGCTCATGCTGTAAAGCGCTGCTTCTTTTCCGTGAAGGAAAAGCGCTGCATTCAATGCTCCGTTTGCAAAGACAGCTCTTGAAAGTGCGGTATGTTTGATCTCGATGATCTCATCTGTTCCTGCAAAGATCACTTCATGCTCTCCTACGATTGTGCCGCCACGAACTGCGCTGATTCCGATCTCATCGTGCGGACGCTCCATACGGCGCTCTGTACGGTTATAAACATATTCCATGTCTTTACCAATACCTTCTGCTACAGCATCTGCAAGCATGTTTGCGGTTCCGCTCGGAGCATCCAGTTTATGTTTGTGATGCTTTTCAACGATATCCGTATCGAATCCTGCATCATATAAAGTCTTGCTGATATCTTTTAATACTTTGATCAATGTATTGATACCCAAAGACATATTTCCGGAACGAAGGACCGGAACTTCTTTTGAAAGCTCTTTAATTGCCTGGATCTGCTCATCGCTTAATCCTGTTGTGCAGATGACTGCCGCAATCTTCTTTTCTTTTGCATAAGCGATCAGTCCGTCTACAGCAGAGGCAGTTGAAATATCAATGATCACATCTGCTTCTTCCTTGACCTCAGCAAGGCTCTCATAGATCGGATAAGATTTTCCGCCTGCTTCTGTATCAGCTCTGTCAACACCGGCTACCACCTGAATATCGTCATAATCTGCAGCCAGGGAAGATACCATATTTCCCATTCTTCCATTACATCCATGGATCAATACTCTTGTCATTTTTTCACCTCATTATTGCTTGTAATAATTCACGCTGACATGAAAGCCAGCGTGAAAAGTTTTTAGTCTAACTTATTTTACTAATTTGATTCCGAAATCTGTCAGAGCCTTGCGCAGTCTTTCAAGATTTGCCGGCTCCATTTCGCAAAGCGGGCTTCTCAGCGGGCCTGCTTCCATGCCCATCAGGTTCATAGCGGTCTTAACCGGGATCGGGTTAACCTCGCAGAACAGTGCGTTGATCAGATCGATCGCATCAAGCTGCATCTTTGTACAGGTTGCCGGATCTCCGTTTAAATATGCCATGACCATATCATGGGTGTATTTCGGAGCAATGTTTCCAAGAACGGAGATAACACCAAGTCCGCCAAGAGACATGATCGGTGCAACCTGATCATCATTTCCGGAATAAATATCAAGGCATCCGGAATCCTGAGCAAGTGCAGCAAGCTTTGCAACCTGGCTTAAGTTACCACTTGCTTCTTTTACTGCAACAATGTTTTCGCAGTCTTTTGCAAGCTTTACAGCTGTCTCCGGAAGAAGGTTCACACCGGTTCTGCTCGGAACGTTGTAAAGGATGATCGGAAGGTCTACACCTTTTGCAAGTCTTGTGTAATGCTCGATCAGACCTTTCTGAGTTGCTTTATTGTAGTACGGAGTAACCATTAACAGACCATCTGCGCCGTTTTTCTGGCAAGTCTTGCTTGTATACTCAGAAGTTCTTGTATTGTTTGATCCGCATCCCGCAATGATCGGGATTCGTTTCTTTGCAGCCTGAACTGCACAAGCGACAGCTTGCATATGCTCATCCACATCCTGTGTGGAAGGCTCTCCTGTCGTACCACAAATGATCAGAGCATCGGTGCCGTTGTTGATGTGAAATTCTACATACTCTTCGATCTTTTCAAAGTTGATATCTTCGTTTTCTTTCATCGGTGTTACCATAGCAACACCTGCTCCTTTAAAAATGGCCATTGTTTCCTCCTAAAATGTAATCACAAATTGATTCATATTATAAACCCTTAACTGGTTTTATTCCGTTGACGTCTCATCAGTGTCTTCGCTTCCGGTATCCTCAGTTGGATCCGTTGACGTCTTGGCATCCTCTTCAGCTTTTCGCTTCGACTCTTCTTCTGCCCGGCTCTTCGACTCCCATTCCGCCGTATGGATCGTACACTTATCTTTTGGAGCTGCGTACTCACTATCGGCAGTCGTGCCTTTCGCCTCGCCTCCGGTTACATCCATCGGCCTTGTTCTGCATACAAGTGTGGTCGTCTTCGGGCAATACTCTGTCGGAAGTTTCTTAGACTCTTCACAGACTGTGCAGCTGGTATGTACATCACAGGAACCGCCCGGAACCGTTCCCTCTGCAAAGTATTCACTGATAACAGTAGAGCCGCCCGGATCTTTGTCGCAAAGATCACCAACCGGAAGTTTACCGGACTTCTTGCAGATTGCAGCCTGTACGATACCGCCGGTCATCTCAAACTCGCCTCCGGTCTTGCCCATTGCCTCGCAGACCTGATTCATGATCCTTGCCCACATATATTCGTGGTAGCTTCCGCCCATCTCGATACTTCTGTTCTCGTCGTATCCTGTCCAGATGGAAGCTGCAAGGCCGTTCGGTACATAACCACAGAACCAAAGATCCTTGTCGTCTGTTGTCGTACCGGTCTTACCTGCTGCCGGAGTTCCGGTATCCCAAAGCTGGCAGGCTGTACCTGTACCGCTGTTAACAACATCCTGCATTGCGCTGGTAAGAAGGCTGGCTGTGCTCTCTTTAATAACTGTATGTGTTTCAGGCGTATTATCTAAAACAACGGTTCCGTCCATTGCTACGATCTTCGTATAAAGGACCGGTTCTAAATAATTACCTTTGTTAGCAATTGTTCCGAATGCGGCTGTGATCTCAAGGTTTGTAATACCATTTGTGATACCACCAAGAGCCGTTGCCACATGCTCATCGTTCTGCGGATCGATCGTTGAGAAACCAAAACTCTGCAGATACTGAATTCCTAAGTAAGGCCCAATATCATAAAGTGTCTTAACCGCAAGAACGTTCATAGAATCACGGATACCATCGCGGACTGTACTAAGGCCTCTGTAGGAATCGCCCCACCAGTTATGAACGTCACGGTTAATATTACCGCCATAATGGAACGGAGAGTCATCGATTGCCGTACCTAAAGTATAGCCTGCAGCATCTATAGCCGGAGCATATGCAGAAAGTACCTTGAAGCAGGATCCCGGCTGTCTTGTTGTATCCTTCGCTCTGTTAAGAGTTAAGTTCTGGGTTTTTTCTCCACGGCCGCCGCAAAGAGCAAGGACCTGTCCGGTCGTGTAATCCATGACAGTAAAGGAGACCTGAGGCTGGATCGTATAAACCGTATTTTCATAGCTGATCACATCGCCTTCTTTAATATAGTAATCCTTAAACTGCTGGATTGCTGCATCGGCATCTTCCGTGCTGTAGTAATCGTGTTTGTATTCGTTTCTATCTGTCTGGTTGTTATAGAAGTTGAATTCTCCTAAAACATCCTCTTTATAGCGGGTAATATCTCTTTGATTCAGATATTCGGTCGTTCCATCCGGATGCTCAACCGTAAGATCCCAACTGATCGCATAAGTGCTGTCTCCCGGATAGTTATCCCAGTTGTTAACCTCTCTGTCTACAATCTCCTGAACGGTTGGATTCTGTGTTGCATAAACAGTAAGACCACCTGTGTAGAGCATGTTGTATGCCTGTGCATAACTATAGCCGCCCTTTTCCTGAAGATCATCGATCAGGTCATCAACAAGGGAATCGACAAAGTAGGAGTACAGGGAGTTGCCCTGGCTCTGTGCGTTATCACTGACACCTGCATAGACATCTTCCGCCCATGCCGCATCATATTCTTCCTGAGTGATGTGGCCGTTCTTCAGCATCCTGTCTAAGCATGCCTCCATTCTCTGGCGGTTCTTTTCAGGGAAGCGGGCCGGGTTATTTGCACTCGGGTTCTGTGTGATCGCAGCTATGACGGCACACTGTGCAATATCAAGCTGGGAAACATCTTTATTGAAATAATACTTGGAAGCGATCTTAACACCATAGTTACCACCGCCTAAGTTGATAGTATTCAGGTAGTTGATCAGGATTTCTTCCTTACTCATCTCCTTTTCAAGACCTAAAGCTAAGATCTGCTCCTGAATTTTTCTTCGAAGAAGGGATCCTTTAGAACGCTCAAAACCACCGGTCTCAAAGACGTTGTTTTTGATCAGCTGCTGCGTAATGGTAGAAGCACCCTGACTGTCATGATCTTTAATGATGCTCCACACCGCTCTGGCAATACCCTTTAAATCGACACCGTTATGCTCATAGAAACGTTCGTCCTCAAGATCGATGAAAGCATATTTCAGCGCCTCAGGAATCTCATCTAAGGAAGCTTCGATTCTCTTTGCGCTGGCAGCGGAAAGCTGAACGATCTGATTGCCATTCGCATCCAGGATCGTCGTCGGATACATCGTAGGCACAACTGTAACTTCACTCAGAGAAGGAGTGGATTTTGCAATACCAACAACAACACCTAAACCTGTGCAAAGAACGATACAGATAATTGCAAGTATTGTAAGTAAAACGTAGCGGATAATCCTGACTACGATGCTCGTTTTTTTCTTTTTCTTCCCCGAATTGAGGTTTTTCTGTTTTGCCTGTACTTCTTCGGAATTAAATTTCATATATTAACCTCATAATAAGTGCTCATTTTCAGTGTATATAGATGGTAAATTATACATCATATGCCCATTCTTGTCAAAAAACGCTATGACGAAAAACGCCCTTAAAACAGGCATTTTATTGTGAAAAACAGAAAAAAATGTTAAAATTTTTTGAACATTATGTTATCTGCTGATCAAGGCTAAAAAAGGAGATAAAATCCCCAAAATGTGTGCTTATGTTGTTTCCGGTCAGTCGGAATCTAAAATCGAGGTCAAAAAATCGATTTTTATTGCGACAGTAAGAGAAGTTCATACCGAAGAAGAGGCGCTATCCTTCTTAGAAGAGATGAGGAAGGCTTATTGGGATGCAAAGCACAATTGCTATGCCTATATTATCGGGGAGCGCAGTGAGATCCGCCGTTTTTCCGACGACAAAGAACCTCAGGGAACTGCCGGGAAGCCGATCTTAGAGGCAATCTCTGCCGGTGGTTTTCAAAATACTGCCGTCGTTGTGACCCGCTACTTTGGCGGCGTGCTCCTGGGAACAGGCGGACTCGTAAGAGCTTACAGCCAGGCCGCATCTTTAGGCCTTTCAGAATCGGCCCATTTTCCTGTAGAAAGAGGAAAACTTATATCCGTAGGCTGCAGTTATTCGGATTCCGGAAAGATTCAGTACCTGATCAACACCGCAAATATTCCTTTGATGGATTCTGTCTATGCTGAAGATGTGCATTTTACTTTAGCAGTCGCTGAATCCCTGGTCGACGGAACAGTGAAAAAAATAACAGAAGCCGCAAATGGTGCAGCTTCTGTTCAAATCTTAGAAGATATTCATTTTATTCAGGACGGCTCATCGGCCAGACTCTATCAGTTCTGATCTTCAGCCTTTCATTTTTTCGATCTGCGTGAGCACTTTTTCAAGCTGTGCAGCATATTTTTCACGCTTTTCTTTCTCCTGATTAATCTTTGCTTCCGGTGCCTTGCTTACAAAGTTCGGATTATTCAGCATTCCGTCGGAACGTTTCAGTTCCCCTTCAAGACGCTTCTTCTCTGTTTCCAGTCTTGCGATTTCTTTTTCTTTATCAACAAGCTCTTCAAGCGGGATATAAACAGCCACATCTGCAAGCTGTACGCTGACAGCATCATCTCCGATACCGTTCATATCACCCTGAACATATACTTCCGCTGCCTTACCAAGGGAAGCAAAGAAAATCTTACCGTTTTCAAAGATATCCCGTACATGCTCTTTTTCGCTTACCACATAAACCGGAACTTTTCTTCCAAGCGGCACATTCATGTCGGATCTTACCGTACGGATTCCGCGAACCGCTTCCTTGATCATCTCAGTTGCTTCTTCACAGTCTGCAAAGTCCATTGCCTCTGTATATTCCGGCCATGCAGAGATCATGATCGACTCTTCCGGTGCTTCAAAAAGAACATAAGGTCTTAATGTTGTGTAGATCTCTTCTGTTACAAACGGCATATATGGATGCAGAAGCTTAAGGGAGATCATCAGGACCTTCTGCAGAGTATAAAGCGCTGCCTCTTTAGAGTCATTCTCCCCGTAAAGACGCGGCTTAACCATCTCAATATACCAGTCGCAGAACTCCTCCCAAATGAACTCATACAGTTTATCTGCTGCAATACCAATCTCATATTTATCAAGATTCTCTGTAACTTCTTTTGCAAGACGGTTTGCCTTTGAAAGGATCCATTTGTCTGCATCCTGAAGTTTGTCAGTCGGGCATGCTTCTTTAAGGCCATCTTCCGGCATATTCATCATGATGAAACGGGAAGCGTTCCAGATCTTATTAGCAAAGTTACGGCTCGCCTGTACTCTCTCATAATAGAAACGCATATCATTTCCAGGAGAGTTTCCGGTTGCCAAAGTAAATCGGAGTGCATCTGCGCCGTACTGGTCGATAACTTCGAGAGGGTCAATACCATTTCCTAAGGACTTACTCATTTTCCTTCCCTGATCGTCCCTTACAAGACCAGTGAAAAGCACGGAGTCAAACGGACGATCGCCCATTTGCTCATAACCGGAGAAGATCATTCGGATGACCCAGAAGAAGATGATATCATAACCGGTGATCAAAAGATTTGTCGGATAGAAATACTCAAGCTCCTTGGTCTTTTCCGGCCAGCCAAGTGTTGAAAATGGCCAGAGTGCAGAAGAAAACCAGGTGTCTAAGCAGTCTTCATCCTGCTTAAAACTTGTGCAGCCGCAATCCGGACACTTATCCGGCATTGCCTTCGCAACAACCATCTTTCCGCATTCATTGCAGTAATAAGCCGGAATACGGTGTCCCCACCAAAGCTGTCTGGAAATACACCAGTCACGAATATTATCCGTCCAGTTATGATACAGCTTGCTCATACGCGGAGGGATCAGTTTTACTTCGCCCTCGTCAACTGCTTTAATAGCCGGTTTGATCATCTCATCCATTTTTACGAACCACTGCTCTTTTACCATAGGCTCAATAACAGTAGAACAACGGTCATGATAACCGACTGCATGCTCATGATCTAAAACTTTAACAAGGAGACCAAGCTCTTCCAGATCTTTTACAACAGCCTCTCTTGCCTCATAAGTTCCCATGCCGGCATATTTACCGCCGTTTTCATTGATAGATCCGTCATCATTAAATACGCAGATCTCTTCAAGCCCATGCTTTCTTCCGAGCTCGAAGTCGTTCGGGTCGTGTGCCGGAGTTACTTTCATCGCACCGGTTCCAACCTCCAGATCGATATACTCATCTGCAATGATCGGAATTTCTCTATCCATCAGAGGAAGGATGCAGGTCTTTCCGATATACTTCTGATATCTCGGATCATCCGGATGAACAACGACCGCTGTATCGCCAAGCATGGTCTCCGGACGCGTTGTTGCAATTTCAATAAAATCATCCTCACCCTTGATCGGATAATTGATATGCCAGAAATGTCCGGCAGTATCTTTATGCTCTACTTCCGCATCACTGACAGAAGTCTGGCATTTCGGACACCAGTTGATGATCTTGGTGCCTTTATAGATCCAGCCTTTTTCATAAAGCTTTACAAAAACTTCAAGGACAGCATCCGATACGCCTTCATCCATCGTAAAGCGCTCTCTGTCCCAGTCAGCGGAGCTGCCAAGCTTTTTAAGCTGATTTACGATACGTCCGCCGTATTCTTCTTTCCATTCCCAGGCGCGCTTTAAGAAGCCTTCTCTTCCAAGGTCTTCTTTATGAAGGCCTTGTTTTTTCAGTTCCTCAATGATCTTTACTTCCGTTGCAATTGATGCGTGGTCGCAGCCAGGCTGCCAAAGGGCATTATAGCCCTGCATTCTTTTCTGACGGATCACAACGTCCTGAAGTGTGTTATTCAGCGCATGCCCCATATGAAGCTGTCCGGTGATGTTCGGAGGCGGCATGATGATCGTGAATGGCTTTTTGCTTTCATCCACTTCAGCATGAAAATACTTCTTTTCGATCCAATTGTCATAGATTCTCTGCTCAATTGCTTTCGGGTCGTAGGTTTTAGCTAGTTCTTTCATAATACTCTTCTTTCCAGTTATCTATTATAGTCTGGCGGTTAATGCCATTTTCAAAATCATATATAAAGTTGACCGTTTCGTCACTAGTCTCGATCTCTCTTTTAAGCGCACCAACGCGGGCTCTGATCGTCTCTAAGGTCTCATCTGAAATATTATACTTGATGATCGTATTTAAAAGTTCTTCTTCATCGTTATTTACAAGTGCCATATAAACACAAGCTCTTGCATAGAGCGGATCCGGATACAGATCATAGGCATAGCCGAAAAAGCTGTTGGCGTTACGGCTCATAAAAAGCCGTGCATAGATCACACCGATCGAATAAGCTACCTTTGCATAGAAGGCTTCGCTTAAGGCTTCTTTTTCCATTCCGGAAAGAATTTCAAAATAAACTCTTAAAGCCGATTCCAGTTTTCCCATTTTATAGTAGCCATCCGCTTCGATCCGAAGTCGTTCTGCTTCCGACATAATGTCAATGTTCATGACATAAGCTGCAACAACACTCAGCTCACTGCCGGAATAATAATGACTTTCTTTCAGAAGGTAGCGGATAAAATCTTTAAGATCCGCATTCTGCATCGACAGCCTTCTAAGTTCCTCTGCAATATCTTCCCTTCCAAGTTCCTTTTCAATATAGTCAAAAAGTTCATCGCAGAAAAACTCCCGATAAACCAGGTTAATATGATTGAAGATAAAGAAATTGATCTCTTCCAGAGAATAGACATTTGTCTTTATCGCCTCAATATAATATGGAGTTTGTGACTGTCTTCCACAGACCTGAATTGCCATTGTTTATCCTTCTAACTCGCTTGTTAAATCCACCTGCTTTGAAACTTCAAATCCACTTGACGGGAACAGATCTCCAAAGCCTTTATCCCGAACGCATACTTCAAAGCAGTATTCATTCATATATTGAAGTTCGATCTCAATCCGAGTCGCCTTATGCGGTCTTCTCGGAATCTGGGAAATATCGATATCAAAACTGGTTCTTTTGTTCTCGATCAGAGAAGTTACATAAAAACGGATCACATCCGGCTCACTTACGATAAAATCCATCCGCATTCCTGCATCGAACCAGTCCTTAGGCGCCCTGCTTAGATTAAGAAGGAGCGTTTCATCTTTATGTTTTGCCTCCACCGAGATCGTATGTTTTGTCCTTCCGGCACACACGATATTATAATCCTCTCCCGGATGCTGGATCCTTAAAAGCCCGGAAAGGCACGCACCTTTTGCATATAAGTTGTTTCCTTTAAACGCTCTGTTCGTTTCAGAAACCTTGCGGAGTGTTTTTCCAAACCAAAGATTTGAAAATCCTTCTCCCGTGAAAAAGACGCTGGAGATCCGGCTCTCTGCAGTGATCTCTTCATAAAGCGCAGTAAGCTTTTGATCCATCTGCTCCATCAGCACGCCGTTTCCCATATCTGCCATGGAAAAATCAGCCGTATGCATCCGTTCACTGATGTAGACCAGATAATCCTGTCCGCTTCTTGTGACTGTCAGAACTTTCTCATAAAAGCCATCCGGCGTAAAGTCAAACAAAACCGAGCCCTTATTCCAGATGGACGGATCCTCGTTCAACAAATAATATGCAAAACTTTCCGCACAGGTCTGAAGTTTCACTTTTTCAAGCGGAAGCTTTAAGATCCTGAACACGTCATTGATCGTCTGCTTGATCTCAAGCGTTACTCTTCTTAAGTTAATTGTAATATTTTCCACGCCCATAACAGATGTGGCCATCTGCGTAAGCTCAATAATCTTACCAAAGAAAACAGCTAAAAGCTGTGTGTAGGAATAATCCTGTCCGTTGATCGTACACACTCCGCCCAGAAAAACATTTTCAAGAAAATCTTTATACAAACGCTCTCCTGTTTTTTCTGCATACTCAACTGCTGGCTGTCCGATGATCCAGTCCTTGGTCTCATGATTATAGCAAAGAGCCGTCGGGATCAGATATCGCATCGTCTCACCGCCATAGGAAATCGACTCCGGACGCTCATGGCGGTTGGAGTAATAGCTTGCCTGACAATATTTACCTGCATAATCGATCCCTATGATCAGTCCGCGTTTATCCATGATTAAAATAATCTTTCCATCAATTTATCTTTTACGAAATACTCTTTGGCCGCAAGGTTTAAAGCGAGCATATTTCCGGTCTCTTTCATCTGAATAATATTGTTCAATTCTGAATATCTGGAATCATCCTCTTTGATGTCCAGATCAGCATAAGAGACGCTCACCGGTTCTTCGCCATTTACTGAGTATTCCACACGTTCCCCGTAGAACAAGGTGATATATTTTGCATAACAGCCTTCAAAGATCTCTGCCATCTGTTCTTCTTTATGGATCGTCTTTTCCCCTGAGATGATGTCATAAACGATCCTTCCGGCATTACCAAAACAAGAAGCAATCACCGCATTGGAAAGAGCTGCAGGCAGGCTGAAATATTTGCCATAGCCTTTAAACTCTTCGAGCATGATGCTGCGGCCGACAAGGCCTTTCAACTGTACTTCAATCATCCTCGTTCTGCGTTTTCCGGAGATATCTTTATCTGACATATATTTAAGATATGCTACGAGAACAGCTGTCGGGAAGTTTTCCCTTTGCATGAGGTCGTTCTCAATGTAACGGAAAAAGTCGGTATCCTTTTCTTCTCCCTGATACAAATACCTTTCCGCTTTATATGTCATATATGTTTTTTTCAGGTCGGCATCAGTGCCTTCTGTATAATACTTTGCAAAGATCTGCGGGATCAGATCGGAGTTTTCTCCGCTTTCAATCGCCCTTCTTAAGATCCTCTCCGGAAGGTTTCCGAAGTCTTCGCCGTATGCTCTTCCGGCACGATACAGTTCTTCTAAGACTTCCGGCTTATCGTTATAGTTCTGCACCATGTATTTATAAATACGCGGGTCAAAGGTCGTCTTTAAAAAGCTCTGCTCACACATGCTTAAAAGAAGCGCATCGTCACGATAATTAACCAGCTCGACCAGAGCGGAAGAAAGTCTTGCAACACTTTGCTCTGAAACATGTGCAAATCCTTCCTCGCGGATCTTTTCATACGCATCCCTGAAAAGTGTCCGCTCGATCATAACTTCTATCAGTTTGCCTTTTGTTTCCGGCTCCAGATCATATTTGAAGAATGCCAGAAGTTCATCATATACATTGCGGTCTCTTAAATTCCGTGAGAAATAAAGGACCGTATCATTGATCAGCTTTTTTACATAACCGTTTCTGAAAGAAGCTGTGCTCATCCGGTTTGTCATGTAATTTAAGATCTCCGCCGGATCTTTATAGCCTCTAAGGAGCGGCATAGTATCGCTCATCAGCATATAATCGCTGATCGGAACGCCTTTTACACAGATATCAATATATTCGCCGCTGCTTAAGAATTCCTTCTTTTCATAATCGATGTTGGCATAGATATTGCCTGTGATATCTTTAAATAAGATTTCCGCATTATGCGAATAAACTTTAACTCTGGCCTTTCCTTTATTCAAAGGAATATCCTGATAAACATTCAGTTCATCATGGAAGACCATGACATTTCGCATCCTGTCGTTATGACAGCAGATCTCTTTCGTCGCAATGATCTCAAAGAGACGCACACGCATATTGTGAGTCAGTTTATCGGACGCAATGATATCTTTATAAATAACTGCAAGATCCTGATCCACGATTCCCTGTGACATCTGCTGATCTGCATACTCAATTATTTTTTGTTCATAAGCCCTGTAATACTCGGGGCGTTTTTCTTTATTCGTAACAATGTTCGCATAGAAATACCGGCGGTAATCTAAGAGGCTTTCCGCACCTGAAGAAAAATACTCCATGATCCTTGCAGGAAGCGGTTCGTAGACGGATTCAGGTCTTGTAAAAATATAGTAACTGAAGATACCCGGAATATCGTCTAAATATTCACGGACCGCAATGTCATAATAAGAGCCGGCCTCTTCGCTTCTGTCATCTTTTACGATCAAAAGTCTTGCGATCACCCGAAGAAGATCTCTGGTCGGATAGCGTTCATATAAATACTTCAATACCTTTTCTGCAAGCGCGAGGTTTTTCTCTGAAAGCTCTGCCTCTGTCAGCATCATAAAGACCTGTGTCACTCTTGCGCTGAGTGCAGAAGAAGAATAATCAAGTTTTCTGGCAAAGTTTAAAATCTGAAGTTCAAAATCACTTGCATCGGAGAAGTATCCCGGATACTGCATGAAAATTTCAAGAGCCTCAAAATAAAGGATCGGACTTGTTGAACCTCCGCCAAACTCTGCAAAAATATCGTCTAATTTTAAGCCCGGATTCTCTTCGTAATTAGAATCCATCTGGAAAAGGATCCACAGAAGCTGCCAGCTTGGCTGTCTTTCATAAATCGTACGGATCCTTCCTTTGATCTCTTCAGAAGATTTCCGGTCTCTTTCATAAATTGCGCGGACATACAGAAAATAGCAATTAAGAGCGAGGTCTGATCGCTGCAGTTTCTGTATCACTTCCGCCATATATTCAAGGAGACTTGCAGCCTCCACATAACTCTCGATCTCAATATAAAGCTGAGCTTTATAAAGCATTAAGAACATGGACATACGGTCAATGCCGTCAATCTCTCCGATCAGGGCAAGAGATTGTTTTGCCCAGTCAGACGAATCCATCAGTCCTTTGCGAAAATCAAAATAAACTTTCGCAAGGTCCATATAAAGCTGCTTTGGATTATAGTCATCCAGCATGACACGTACCGGAACATCAATGGTTACCGGAACTTTAATCTGCTGGGATGCGGTTTCAAAAGTGATGCAGGAATAATTTCTTCCTCCATGAAGTTTGCTTTCGGTGATCGTGATCGGAAGATCAAAGGAGCCTCCCGGGAAAACATCACTCGTGATCACGCGCCTTGAAAGCGTTATAAAATCATCCGGGCAAAAGGCCTCAATCTCCATGTAGCCATTTTGCGTAATGACCAGATGAAGCACGGTCTCTGTATCGCCCGGAAGGCCGGAAAACTCAATAGAAGAAGGCGTCACAGCAAAAGCTGCCGCCTCTTTCTTCCCTTTGGCAACCATGTATTCTTCACGCGCGATATTCTTATTTCGGCCCAGTTTCAAGGCACTTTGAAGCAAATCAGTCATCTCTGTTTTTCAGCCTGTTAAGCCTTTCTTTCATGGTTTTTTCATAGCCGAGGTTCCCCGGTTCATAAAAGACGGTATCCGTCAGTTCATCAGGCAGATACTGCTGTTTCACATAATGCTCCGGATAATCATGCGCATACTGATATCCGATTCCTCTGCCGATCTTTGCAGCTCCTCCATAATGCGCATCCTGTAAATGCGGAGGAACTGTTTTGATATCTGTCGTCCTTACCGTTTCAAGTGCCGCATCGATCGCCATGATCGCCGAATTGCTTTTCGGAGCACCACACACGTAAAGAACTGCTTCCGCTAAAATGATCCTGGCTTCCGGCATTCCGATCACATGAACCGCCTGCTGTGCTGCCACAGCGAGTTGCAGCGCTCTCGGGTCTGCACAGCCGACATCTTCTGCGGCGCAGATCATAATTCTTCTTGCTATAAAATTCACATCTTCTCCGGCATAAAGCATCTTTGCCAGATAGTAGATGGCCGCATCCGGGTCGCTTCCCCGCATGCTTTTTATAAACGCGGAGATCGTATCGTAATGATTATCTCCGTCTTTATCATATCTTATATTTTTGCGCTGAACGCATTGCTCAATGACCTCACTCGTAAGGTGAATTGCCGTATCTCTGCCTTCGGCGTTCTTTGCAGATGCATTTTGAATGCTGCTTCCATCCGGAATTTTAGAAGGCTCTGTCGTCAGCACCGCAAGTTCAATCGCATTGAGCGCAGTCCTTGCATCGCCGCCCGCAAAATCACTTAAAAAATCCAGGGCGTCATCATCGATCACAGCATGATACATGCCAAGCCCTTTTTCTTTATCGGAAAGCGCTCTTAAGATAATCGCCCTGATGTCCTCCGGCTCTAACGGTTTTAGTTCATAAATCGTTGAGCGGCTGATCAGCGCGCTATTAACCTCAAAATACGGATTTTCAGTCGTTGCTCCGATCAGGATCACCGTGCCGTCTTCTACAAACGGAAGGAGATAATCCTGCTGGGCCTTATTGAAACGGTGGATCTCATCAACAAAAAGGATCGTTTTCTTTCCGTATGCTCCGCGCTTTACCTTTGCCTCTTCTACGATCTCTACCATGTCCTTTTTCCCAGCTACAGTAGCATTAATCTGTTTAAAATCAGCAGAGGTCGTATTCGCGATCACTCTTGCAAGCGTTGTCTTTCCGGTGCCGCTCGGCCCGTAAAAAATAACGGAAGAAAGTTTATCTGCCTGAATCAGGCGGTAAAGATGACTTCCTTTTGAAAGAATATGCTTCTGGCCCATAAACTCATTCAGAGTTTGTGGACGGATACGGGAGGCAAGCGGTGCTTCTTCCTTTATCTTATTCTGATGCGCATATTCAAACAGGTCCATCGTTTTTTATCTGCTTTTCATCGGTATATATTGTGCGTGTTTTACAACATTTTTATAAGCAGGACGGATGATCTTTCCGCCGGAAGAAAGTTCTTCTAAACGGTGCGCAGACCAACCGGCCATTCTTGCGATTGCAAAAAGCGGAGTGAAGAGTTCTTCCGGAAGTCCTAAAAGCTGATATACAAGTCCGGAATAAAAGTCCACATTGATCGAGATATTCGAACGGTACATTTTACGGTTTCCGGTGATAACACCCGGCGCGATCCGCTCTACTCTCTGATAAAATTCAAACTCTTTCCTTGCATCCTTTTTATCAGCCAGACGTTCAACAAAGCTCTTTAAAAGAACAGCTCTCGGATCGGAGATCGTATAAACTGCATGTCCTACACCATAGATCAGGCCTTTTCTGTCGTAGGCTTTTCCGCGCAGAATCTTCTCAAGATATTTGCGGATCTCGTCTTCATCCTCCCAGTCTTTGACATGCTTTTTCATATTGTCCATCATGCCGACAACTTTGATATTTGCTCCGCCGTGACGAGGTCCTTTAAGAGAAGCTAAGGACGCAGCCATTGCAGAGTACGTATCTGTTAAGGTTGAAGTAACAACGCGGTTGGTAAAGGTCGAGTTATTTCCGCCGCCGTGGTCAGCATGAAGGACCAGGCAAAGATCTAATACTCTGGCTTCAAATTTTGTAAATTTACTGTCATCACGAAGAAGATGAAGGATGGTCTCAGCAGTTCCCATTTTCGGATCCGGCTGATGAATGACAAGACTTCCGCCTTCTTTATAATGTTTAAATGCCTGATATCCATAAACAGCCAAAAGCGGTGTTACAGCAGTCAGCTGCAGACACTGACGCAAAGCATTATCTACAGAAACATCATCCGCATTATCATCATACGGATACAGAGTCAGAATACTTCTGGAAAGCGTGTTCATCATTTCCTTACTCGGTGCCTTCATAATAACGTCGCGCACAAAGTTTGTCGGAAGGGTTCTGTAGGACGCCAAAAGATCGGAGAATTCCTTGAGCTCTTTTGTGTTTGGAAGGCTTCCGAAGATCAACAGATATGCAGTCTCTTCAAAACCGAAACGATGTTCCTTCACAAAGCCGTGAACGAGATCTTCCACATTATAGCCGCGGTAGTAAAGTTTACCAGGGCATGGGACCATCTCATCATCATCGATCGTATAAGACTTAACTTCTGCAATTTCCGTAAGGCCTGTCAGAACACCTTTTCCGTTCAGGTCACGCAAACCTCTCTTTACATTGTATCTGTAATAAAGAGAGTCATCAATTTTGTTATTATCCCGGCACAGGGTTGCCAGTTTTTCAATTTCCGGAGTATTTTCTGAATGTGAATCAACAATAACTTTTTTCATATTCCGCTCCTATTTGTACCTAATTATATAGTATCCTTCAATTTCGGGTTTAAAATAAAATGATAAATGATTGAAATTATTATGTCAAACGTCATATAATATCTGCCATGAAACAGAAATCTGATGCACTTTTCAGAATATGGAGCCTGGTGATGATCCTTTCCGGGATCGTCCTGATTGCGCTGGATGGATATTTGATGGTTCTTCGCTTCAAAACTCCAGAGATATCCAGATTCTTAACGCTTATCGCCACTTTAATCCTTTTGGCCTGCGCGATAATAGAGATCGTCTGCGGGATAAAGAGCATGTCCTTCATCAGCATGACTTCGAGAGGAAGGCGTTTCCGCGCAGTTCACTCTAAAATCCTGGCATTCAAGCGACTTTCCCTTACCGCGATCATTCTTGCTCTGCTCGAGGTCATTCTATCCTGCATCTTCGGAATCATTTTCTGGCAGCTCGCATTGATATGCATTTTCGGCATCCTCATGCCGCTCATCGAATTATTAAGCACGAAAACGCTTCAATCCTGAGAAGCTGTGACCTGATTAGAGGTCGTTTCATCAAATACGATCTCCACCGTGAATTCCGGCGAAACCGCCGTTACTAAAGGCTGAAACATCTGCCAGGTACTAACGCTTGCATATTCATCAGCCATCTGGAACACCTCTGCTTCTGTCAGCTTTTCTTCCATCGATTTATAAACAGATTGCAAAAGACGGTTCTGATCTTCCGTTTTCAGTTTAATGTCCCCAAATGCTAAAAGACCTTTTTCCGTATCTTCAAATTGTGTTTTATCCAGATCAGGATTAATGTACTGAAGACAGCTGTGCGGGATGACCACCGTAACCTGTTTCTTATCCATATCCACTTTAATGTGATCTGCATCGATACCCGCCATATCTACCGTATAAACGCCGGTTCCATAATAGGTGATCGTTTTCATCTTCGAGAAGATCTGCAGATTTCCGAGCCCGGCTTTGGTGATCGTTGTTGCAATTTCAAGCGGCTGCTCCATAACGATCAACTCCTGATGCTGGCTGGCCTCTCCTAAAATAGCATCTTGAAAATCCACTGCCGTATAAGTGAAAGGGCCATTTTCCAGGACTTCATCCGCCGTTGTCTGCGAGGTATGGTTTGTTCCGAAGATCATTCCGTTTGAGAGCTTTCCAATCAGGAAAACTGCCAAGGCACCAACAATAAGGCCAATTACGATCCCAAGCCAGAACCGCCCATTCCCCTTTGTCTTTTTAGACGATTTGATGCCGTCTGCTGCAACATCTACTAAGGCTCCAACAAGGGAAGCGCCGCCACCTGCTAAAGCAGAGGCGGAACTTTCTTTACTGCTACCTTCTTTTTCGGAAGCCTGCTCTTTGATTTCCTGCTTCAGCGCATTCTTGATCCGCTCTTTTTCTGCTTCTTTCTGAGCAGCTTCTTTCGCAGCCTGAGCCTGTTTCAAAGCTTCCTTTTGTTTTTTTGTCTTTTCGTTTTCTACAGTATTTGCCGAGGTGTCAATTTTGATCTCCGACATAAAGAGCTCCTTTTAAGCTTTTTCGAACACTGTCTTCATGCACTTATAAGTCATATAACAATCGAATTTCGCAACTGTTTCATATGGCGCATGCATGCTAAGTACCGGAACGCCGGCATCGATCGTATCAATATTGCGGTTTGCAAGATCTAAAGCAACCGTTCCGCCGCCGCCGTTATCATTCTTGCCCATCTGGGTCATCTGCCATACAACACCTGCATCATTCATCAGTTTTCTGAGTTTTCCGACGACTTCTGCAGAAGCATCGCTTGCTCCGCTCTTTCCGCCATGGCCTGTATATTTGCAGAAGGAAACGCCATGATTGATCTTGGAGTCATTACGGACTTCAAATACTTCTGCATAGTTCGGATCATAAGCAGCCGTTACGTCAGCACTAACGCAGAA
>CAMODY010000002.1 GCA_946611595.1 uncultured Clostridia bacterium
AAAAAAGCGGGTATCCGCACAAGTGCGTACCCGCTTTTTTTCCTCATTACTTGGCTTGTTATTGCGCTTACATCATTCCCATGCCGCCGCCCATTCCTGGAGCGCCTGCCGGCATTGCCGGTGCCGGTTCTTTGATATCTGCAACAACTGCTTCTGTTGTCAGATATGTGGATGCAACACTGGTTGCATTCTGAAGTGCGGAACGTGTTACTTTTACAGGATCAAGGATTCCGGCATCAACCATCTTGACATATTTGCCGTTCAGAGCGTCGAAGCCTTCACCTGCTTTGCTTTCTTTTACTTTGTTAACGATTACGCTGCCTTCAAGACCTGCGTTTGTTGCGATGCAGTGAAGCGGAGCTTCCAGTGCTTTGATAACGATGTTTGCACCGGTCTTCTCATCACCTTCAAGATCAGCTGCAAGTTTGATAACGGCTTTCTGTGCGTGGATGTATGCACTTCCGCCACCTGCGATGATACCTTCTTCAACTGCTGCCTTTGTAGCTGCAAGAGCATCTTCCATACGAAGTTTCTTCTCTTTCATTTCTGTCTCAGTTGCAGCACCAACTTTGATAACAGCTACGCCGCCGGAAAGTTTTGCAAGTCTTTCCTGCAGTTTTTCTCTGTCATAATCAGAAGTTGTTGTTTCGATCTGGGATTTGATCAGAGCGATTCTTCCTGCGATATCTTTCTTGCTGCCTGCGCCATCAACGATGATCGTGTTCTCTTTGTCAACTCTTACGCTCTTAGCACGGCCGAGCATCTGCATATTTGCATCTTTAAGCTCTAAACCGATCTCTTCAGAGATAACCTGGCCGCCTGTTAATGTAGCGATATCTTTCAGCATTTCTTTTCTTCTGTCGCCATAGCCCGGAGCCTTAACGGCAACAACATTGAATGTTCCACGAAGTTTGTTAACGATCAATGTTGTAAGAGCTTCGCCTTCGATATCCTCAGCGATGATTAAAAGCTTGGAACCAGTCTTAACGATTTCTTCCAGTAACGGAAGGATTTCCTGGATTACAGAGATCTTCTTATCTGTGATCAGGATATATGCATCATCCAGATTAGCTTCCATCTTCTCAAGGTCTGTGCACATGTAAGCGGAGATATATCCACGGTCAAACTGCATACCTTCTACAAGATCAAGCTCTGTCTGCATGGTCTTAGACTCTTCAATTGTGATAACGCCATCGTTGGTAACTTTTTCCATTGCGTCAGCAACCATCTCACCAACACTGTCATCACCAGCAGAAATTGCAGCAACACGAGCGATCTGCTCTTTTCCTTTTACCTTGCTGCTCATCTTAAGGAGCGCCTGAACTGCTGTGTCACAAGCTGCGCTCATACCTTTACGAAGGATGATCGGGTTTGCACCTGCTGCCAGGTTCTTCTCTCCTTCATCGATCATTGCCTGAGCAAGAACTGTAGCTGTTGTTGTTCCATCACCTGCAACATCATTTGTCTTTGTTGCAACTTCACGAACAAGCTGTGCGCCCATGTTCTCGAACTGATCTTCGAATTCAACTTCTTTTGCGATCGTAACACCATCGTTTGTGATCAACGGACCGCCATATGGTTTAGAAAGAACTACATTTCTTCCTTTTGGTCCTAATGTAACCTTTACTGTGTTTGCTAACTGATCAACGCCTCTTCCAAGAGCTTCTCTTGCTTCAGCGCCGTATTTGATTTCCTTTGCCATTTTACTTTGCCTCCTGATTATTTAACAATTGCAAGAATGTCATCATGACGAACGATTACATATTCTTCGTCATCAAGCTTTACATCGGTTCCTGCATATTTGGAATAAATAACAACGTCATCAACTTTGACTGTCATTTTTACATCATCTGTGCCAGGTCCTACTGCAACAACAAAAGCCTGCTGTGGTTTTTCCTGAGCCTGTCCCGGTAAAACGATTCCTGATGCAGTTGTCTCTTCTGCCTGCATCTGTTTAAGAACTACTCTGTCACCTAACGGAACTAATTTCATTTTATATGTCCTCCTTTGAATTTGTTAGCACTCACTTCATTTGAGTGCTAAACCTTGTTATCATAATAACCCAACACTTTCGAATTTGCAAGGTCAATTTTGAACTTTTTTGTGAATTTTTATTGGATTTCACTTAGATATTGAATCCTGAAATTCCCATAAAATGACCGGCTTAAGAATAAGCCGGTCACTTACATATCAGAAAAACTTATATTATTTTCTCTTTAAGAAATCCGGGATACGGATATCCTGCTCCTGAACAGTCTGTTTTGGCTGTCTCGGAACATTGAAGTTTAATCCCGGTTTTGCTGCCGGACGCGGCTGAGCACTTGCTGTTTCCTGAGCCGGAGCTGCCGGAGCCTGTGCTTCCTGCGGAGCCTGAGGAGCTGCTGTTTCAGCCTGAGGAGCTGCTGCTTCAACCTGCGGTTTTACAACCTGCTGAGGCTGGCGAGCTGTATTGTTCTTGCTCGGCGGCACCATGCGGATCGTGCTATCATTAATACCTGTAGCAATAACAGTAATTGTACAAGTATCAGCCGGCTCTGCTTCGTAGCGTGCACCGAAGATGATATTTGCGCCATCTCCTGCAAGATCCTGTACATAAGAAGCTGCATCGTTTGCTTCGATAAGGGAGATATCACCGGAAATATTGATGATGACATGAGATGCACCACGGATGGTCGTCTCAAGGAGCGGTGAAGAAACTGCGTATTTAACAGCATCTTCTGCCTTGTCATCTCCGGTTCCTGTACCAATACCGATATGCGCAACGCCCTTATTCAGCATAACTGTACGAACATCTGCGAAATCCAGGTTGATAAGAGCCGGAATATTGATCAAGTCAGTGATTCCGCTTACTGCCTGCTGAAGGACACCATCAGCTGTCTTGAATGCGTCAGTGATGGAAGTTCTTCTATCAACGATCTCAAGAAGTTTATCATTCGGGATAACAATCAGAGTATCCACAACTTCTTTTAATCTTTCAATACCTAAGATCGCATTATTCATGCGGGCCTTATTTTCAAATTTAAAAGGTTTAGTAACAATACCGACAGTCAGGATGTCCATGTCCTTTGCAACTTTAGCAATGACCGGAGTTGCACCTGTACCGGTACCACCACCCATACCGCAGGTAAGGAACACCATGTCAGCACCGGCTAAAGCCTTCTGAATCATTTCGATGCTCTCTTCTGCAGCTTTCTGACCTACTTCCGGCTGTGCACCGGCACCAAGACCCTTAGTGATCTTCTCACCGATCTGGATCGTAACCGGAGCCTTGCAAAGAGTAAGTGCCTGTTTATCTGTATTAACACCAATAAACTCAACGAGCTGAACACCGCCGTCAAGCATTCTGTTTACAGCATTATTACCAGCACCGCCAACGCCGACAACGACAATGCGTGCGCCTCTTACTGTTTCACCATAATCAAATTCTGCCATAAGATACATTCCTCTCAATCTAATGAACTCCGTATATAATATCCTTAATTGAGAGAAATTTCAACTTTAACTTTTATAATGGAGAAGTTTTCACAGAATTTACTAATTCTGTTTAAAAGAAAAGCCAAGATTATTATAACCGATCTCAGTCATATCAAGCGTGCCGGAAAGGTCTTTAAAGTCATCATAGAAATCGCGCATTTCCCTGAGTTTTTCTTCCGTTTTATTATCTGCACCAAGCAGGATCTTTACGCTGTTCACATACAGCGTTGCCTGAAGATCAGATGAAATATAGATCTCAGTGATCGGGATAGAATTTCTCTTAAGGGAATCTACGATCAATCGGGCATACTCATATGCCTCTTCTTCCTGAGGTTCTAATTTTTCACCTGTAATGATACTGGAAAAGGAAATGCCACTGACTTTAGGGATATCTGTGGGCGGTTCAGAAACGCTGCCGATCACATATCCCTCATGATCTATGAGCATACACTCATTCATATATTCCACATACAGCTCTGCTTTTTTTTGTTCTTCCTCTTTCTTCTGTCCCCACGGAAATTTAATAACTCCGGTAAGGAACAGTGTGCAGACGGCAATTACGCAGATAGCTGCTGCAGAAATAATAATTATTGTAGACTTTTTCATTGAAAGTAAATTACGCCTCGTTCTTTATCTCTGCGGTAGTACTCTTCCCTCTTATTGACCGGGTCTTTCTGCTTGACCCTTCCCACCGCAAGGACGATTCCAATCTCTGCTAATAAAAACAGGATAGCCGTACCGCCGTAACTCATAAATGGAAGCGGAACACCGGTATTTGGAAGCAAATTGCTTACAACGCCAATATTAACAAAGGTCTGAATCGCTATATGTGTTGCCACACCGGCAACTAATACTTTTCCGAAAATATCATTTGTCTTATCATAGATTTTCTTCATTCTCCAGACCAAAAGGACGATCAGAAGGATCAGGATAATACCACCTATGATACCAAGCTCTTCGCAGATAATAGAAAAGATCATATCATTTTCAGACTCAGGAACAAAGCCCATCTTCTGTGTACTCTTTCCTAAACCTTTTCCGAATATACCGCCGGAGCCGATTGCATATAATGCCTGTGTGATCTGATATCCGATGTCATCTGAATACTGGTCCAGGTTCATCCACGCCTTAATACGAACCATTTTATTCGGCTTAACCAGTATGACTCCTACAACTGCTGCCAAAGCAACTACAATGGTAATGACCAGGTATAAAACCCTTGGTGCTGCAACAAGCATCATCACAAAGCCCATTGCAAAAATAATGATGGCAGTTCCAAGGTCATCTGTTACAAACAAGGTCAATGCGCAGGCTACAAGGCAGATACTAAAGCCGATGATATATATGCGCCAGTCATCCAAATATTTGATGAATTTTGCAATAAAGAAAGCCATCGCCGCAACAAGCGCTACCTTTAAGATCTCAGCCGGCTGTACAGAAATAATCTTTAAATCCAGCCAGCGCTTTGCACCATTTATTTCCTCACCGCCAAGAGGCGTCAAGATCAAAAGGACTGAAATTACTCCGACCGCATATAAAGGAATCGCAATCTTTCTCCAAAAGCCAAGCGGAATAAAGGCAATTATAAACATGCCCGCCAGACCTATAATACTGGAGAAGATCTGCTTTCTCACATACCAGGCGGATGTTCCAAACTGGATCTGGGAGTTGTATGAGCTTGCGCTGTAAAGCATGATCAAGCCAAAAATAATCAGCACAACAACAATCAGAACAAGCATCCAGTCAATACCGCTTGCTGCGCTGAAATTTCGTTTCTTTATCGTTTGTTGCGATTTATTATTCTTTTTCAATCCTCTAATCCCTTTGCTGATCTGGGATCAACTCGTAACAAAGTGTACCTAGTCTTCTAATGCACGAGCGAAATCTTTAAACATTTCTCCGCGCTGCTCATAGTTTTTAAACTGTCCCCAACTTGCACATGCAGGAGATAAAAGAACTGCATCTCCTTCATTTGCCATTTCAGCTGCTTTACTTACAGCTTCTTTCAGATCCTCGCACATATGAAGATTTGTAAAGCCACATTTTAAAGCAGTTTCTTTAATTTTTTCCGCTGTCTGACCGATCAGGATCATGTCACGGACTTTTCCGTTAAAGCCTTCGATCCATTCGGTAAAGTCTGCTCCCTTATCATAGCCTCCTGCGATCAGGATCGTTGGAGCAACCATAGCATCAACAGCTTTTGCTGCAGCATCGGTGTTCGTACCCTTTGAATCGTTATAATATGCAACGCCTTTGCGTCTGCAGACAAATTCAATTCTGTGCTCTACTGCCTGGAAATGTCTTACGACATCTGCAATGACCGGAATCTCTACGCCCATTGCGATTCCGATTCCACAGGCTGCCATTACGTTTTCTACATTATGATCACCCATAAGATTCATATCATCTTTACGAATAATCTCAGTAAGACCATTCTTGTCTTTATAACAGATCATATCTCCTTTTAAGAAGATGCCGTATTCCAGCTCTACTTTTCTGGAGAAATACAGTTTTTTAGGCGTGATGTCTTCCGCCAGTTTTCTTAAATATTCATCGTCATAGTTGATCACACAGATCTCATCCGGGCTCTGATTTTTTGCGATCAGCATTTTAACAGCTGCATAGTTTTCAAAACTGCCGTGACGATCTAAATGATCCGGTGTCAGATTAAGAACTGCACTTACTTCCGGATGGAACTCATCAATGGACTCAAGCTGGAAGCTTGAAATTTCAGCTACGATCACGCTCTGATCGCTTGTTTCATCTGCTACAGATGCAAAGCTTTTTCCTATATTTCCAACAACAAAGACCTCCGGAAAAGCTGCTTTCATGATCTCGCCGGTAAGTGCTGTAGTTGTCGTTTTGCCGTTTGTTCCGGTGATCGCTGCCATACGTCCTTTTGAAATTTCATAAGCGATCTCAATTTCTCCAAGGACCTCTACTCCTGCTTCTCTTGCCATCTCAATATCAGGAGCAAAAGCGGAAACACCAGGGCTTAAAGCAAGGATATCTACAGCTTCCAGATCTTCTTTTTTAAGGTTTCCGGTAATCACCTTGGCTTTATCAGCGAGGCCCAATTCATTTAACAGAGCCTCTTTATCAAGTGCTTCATTGCCATCATAAAGAATCAGGGAATTCTCATGCTTCTTAAGGAGCTGTGCTACTCCTTTTCCACTGATTCCCATTCCATAAATTAAAATTGTTTTTCCGTCTAATTTCATTTCGTCTGCTTTCTATACTTAAATTTATTAATTTATTTTCGTTTTAAGGATGGATCAGAAAACCTGCTGTCGCAATCAGGCATCCTACCACAGTAATGATCGTAAAAGTAATTACGACCTTAACTTCGCTCATTCCGCCAAGCTCAAAATGGTGATGGATCGGAGCCATACGGAAAATACGTTTTCCATGTGTCAATTTAAAATATCCAACCTGAAGGATAACAGAGATGATCTCGAGCAGGTAGATAAATGCAATAAAGACCAGAAATACCGGTACTTTGTTCAGCATTGCCTCACAGGCTACAAAACCGCCAAGTGCAAGAGATCCGGTATCCCCCATAAAGATCTTTGCCGGATAGCGGTTAAAGATCAGGAATGCTGCAAGCGCTCCAAGCATTGCAAGGCTTGCAGGATCCGGTGCGCTCTTTCCAAAGAAACATACGGATGCTACTGTAAAGAATAATGCGATTACGATCGTAACAGAACTTGCAAGTCCATCCAGACCGTCCGTAAAGTTCGCTCCGTTTACGCAGCCCATAATGCCGCAGAAGATCACAAAATACCACCATCCATGGAGATTGCAGTCACCCAGGAATGGAACGATCGTATTGGTTCCATGTCCCAAAACAATAGAACAATATGCCATCAAAGCTGCCGTAAAAATGATCTGAAGCAGGAATTTCTGCCATGCTTTAAGACCTTCACTCTGATGCTTTTTAATCTTCAGATAATCATCTAAAAAACCAATCAGACTAAATAAAAAGGTACAGATCATGATCGGAAGAGCTTCTTTTGAAGCTGGAATAAAAACAGCGGTTCCGATAAGCATTGCGATTACGATGCAAATACCACCCATGGTCGGGGTTCCGCTCTTTTTAAGATGTGCCTCCGGTCCTTCCTCACGGATCTGCTGTCCGAACTTGAATTTCTTCAGGATTGGAATGAAAACAGGAATCAAAATGATTCCTATTACAAACCCTATTGCCAGTGCGATCAATGTTAGCCAGTTCATAAATTTCCCCGTCTCTTTTTTATTATTAGCCTATATCATCAGGCGGAATGTTCATATAAGATAACACATTCGTCATAATTCTGCTGAATAATTCTGAAGCATAGCGGCTCGCATCACCTGTCTCCGGCTCGTCGATCGCAACATAGCAAACAACTTCCGGATTATCATAAGGCGCAAAGCCGATAAAGGAGATGACGTAAAGGTCTCCTTCCTTATCATATTTCTGTGCTGTTCCGGTTTTACCTGCGATCTTGTAACCTGGTACAGCTGCAGGTTTTCCGGTACCGTCAGTAACAACTGCTCTTAAGCATTCTTTAACAAAATCACTTGTAGAAGGTGAAATTGTCTGAGCTACCAACACTCTGTCAAAGGACTTAAGAAGCTCACCATTTGCGTTATAAATACCTTTAACAGTATACGGACGATACAGATAACCTCCATTAACAAGAGAACTGAATGCAGTTGTCATCTGTACCATGGTCAGGTTGAAGTTCTGACCGAATCCATTAGTTGCAAGGTCGAGTTCTGTCATATTGCTCGGATTGTACAGAAGAGTCTCGCAGCTCATTTCATTCGGAAGATCGATATCGGTATATTCACCAAAACCAAACTTGTGCTGATATTTGCAGAACGCATCAACTCCAACTTTTCCAGCCATTGCAGCCAAGGAAATATTACAGGAGTTTTGAATCGTACCTTTTACGTCCATGTGTCCATGACCGCCTCTTTCGTAGCACCAGATCGTCCGCTCCCACGGAGAACCTTCAAAGAAGACCTGGCTTCCGCCGCAGTCATATTCATCTGTTCTGCTGATCTTATTTTCTTCCAGTGCCATAGCCAGGGTAAATGGCTTGAACGTAGAGCCCGGCTCGTAACTGCTGGTTACGCAGAAGTTCTTCCAGATCTCGCTCAGTGCATTTGTCGTATCTTCATCGCTCATAGCTGCGATCTGCTCCGGCGTATAGCTGTAGGAAAGATTACGCGGATCATTCGGGTCAAAGTTCTTGCTGTCACACATTGCAAGGATTTCTCCTGTATTCGGATCCTGAAGCACAGCAGCTACAGTAAGTGCTTTGGTCTCTGCCTGAGTAGCCGCGACCTCCTGCTCTACGATTGCCTGGATATTATAATCTAAAGTCGATTTGATCGTATTTCCGTCTTCTGCATCTTTACGCACAGTCTCTAATACGTTAGAGCTGTTAACGAAAGAATACTCCATTCCGTCGCTACCTGTGAGCTGGTCATTATACATGTATTCAAGACCGTATGCTCCTCTGCCGCCCTCTGTAAATCCAATTACAGAAGACGCAAGCGTATTGTATGTGTAATTACGCTTAAAGCTCTCCTCGAGCCAGACACCATTGATCTTGGTGTCATTTTCTTTCATCTCAAGAAAGCCTTCTACTTCTGCATAGGTAAGGCCTTTTGTAAGCGTGATATAACTGCTGTTTGGATTTTCTGCGATCTTGGTTCTGAGCTCGTCTGCAGCAATACCAAAGCACTGCTCTACCGCAGTTACAGTGGGTTCTAAATAGCGTTCTTCGTTTGAGAGAATAACTCTTGGATCTAAGATCAGATTATAGACTTTTGTACTGGTTGCCAGCTGTACATTATTGCGGTCAATAATATCGCCGCGTTTAGAGGTCAGCGTAACGCTGGAAGTTTCAGACTGGGCAAGTGCTGCTTTGGCGTATTTATTTCCGTCGAAGGCGACGATCCAGATAAGGCGGATTGCAAGAACTCCCATCAATACAAAAAAAACAACGGTAACGATCTTGAATCTGTTACCTAATCGTTTTTTCTCTCTTGAATTTGAATTCCTGTTATTCCTCATTTATCCATATCCGCCTGCCCAATAATAACCCATACAACCAAGAAACACCAACGTTATTTCGTTGGTATTTCTGCTAATTGTTTCAGATATTCAGAATCGGAGGAGTCATATGTACGGATCTGGCCAGCGGTGCTTCGCACCATGCCAAGTTCCTGTGTCGCCACCTGAACCACATAGTTCAGATCGACGCTGACATTCATATCATACTCTTTAGAATCGTTCTGTGATCTGAGTTCTTCCCACTCTGTCTCCAGCTTGGAGATGTCGGTGTTTAGATCACTGTTCTTAACTACCATAGTGAGCATTACAACGCACAAAGCGACCAAAACAGCTACAGAAAATCCGATGCAAGAAAATCTGATTGCTCTTTTCTGTCTGTCGACTTTCCTGATAACCTGTTTTTGTCTCTCCGTTTTTTGCAGTGGCCGTCTTGGCCGTGTCATCCGGACTGTCTCGTAAACTTTTTCTTTACGGACAGTATTTCCGTCGGCGAAAATTCTTTCCACACTATTCAGTTGATCAATCTGCTTTGCGTTTCTCATTTTCTGCCTTTTCAAACACTCTCAGCTTTGCACTCGTTGCTCTTTTATTTCTTGAACATTCCTCTTCGGAAGGAATGACGGGCCTCTTCGTTAGCACGTGTCCCTTCGAGACTTTTCCGCATACACATACGGGGAAGTCCCGAGGGCACGTGCATGGTTCTTGATTTCTTTTGAAGGCTTCTTTTACGATCCGGTCTTCTAAGGAATGGAAGGTAATGATACAAAGTCTTCCGCCGGGATTTAAAAGATCGATCATCGTGTCGATGGAATCTTTTAAAACATCCAATTCCGAGTTGACCTCAATGCGGATTGCCTGGAATGTTTTCTTTGCAAATCCCTTTTTTCCTTTTCGAACCTTTGCCGGAATCGCCTGCTCTACGATTTTTGCAAGCTGTCCGGTCGTTTCGATCGGTGCCTTCTCTCTTTCAGTTACAATGTGCTTTGCAATATTTGCTGCGAAGTTATCTTCGCCGTATATCCGGATGATTCTTGCAAGGTCTTCTCTGCTATAGGTATTTACGACTTCCTTTGCAGAAAGGTTTCTGTCCCTGTCCATTCTCATGTCCAGCGGAGCATCTTCCCTGTAGGTGAACCCGCGGTCCGGATTATCGATTTGGTAGGATGACACTCCAATGTCTAATAAGATGCCATCTACCTTTTCGATGTTTAATTGTCTAAGTACGTTTTCTATATTTACGAAGTTGTCTTTTACGAGGATGGCTTTGTCTTTGTATTCGCTCAATCTGCGAGAGGCTTCCTCTAAAGCATCTGCATCCTGATCGATTCCGATCAGTTTTCCGCTTTCAAGATGCTCAAGGATCCTAAGGGAATGTCCGCCGCCGCCTAACGTTCCATCTACATAAATCCCATCAGGTTTGATGTTCAGATACTCAATCGTCTCTTCCGGCAGTACGGATTCGTGTTTAAATATCAAATCCCCAATCTCCCATGCGCTCTGCAATCTCGTCAGCGTCTTCTTCTTCGTAAGTAGCTTCCCATGCTTCCTTGTTCCAGATTTCGATTCTAGGACCGGTTCCGATCAGTACGACATCTTTCTCAAGATTTGCTTTTTGTCTCAGGTTCTGCGGAATCAGGATTCTACCTTGTTTGTCGATCTCCGGATTGTCCGCATTTGCCATAAAGTTTCTTACAAATTGACGGGTGTCTTTTTTGGTAACAGGCAGGCTGCGGAGTTTCTCATAGAACAAGTCCCACTCGTCTGCAGGAAAAACCCACAAGCAGCCATCTAACCCATTGGTGACAACGAAATTATCTCCGAGCATATTTCGGAATTTCGAAGGGACAATAATTCTGCCCTTAGCGTCTATGGTGTGGTTGTATTCCCCCATAAACATTCTGCTCACCTGTTACCTCCCAGCGACATTTGTGTCTATTTATACTAAAGCGCCCTATTGCGCTAAGTACCAACTTAAGGAGCTCCGTGCCCTTTACTCTTCAGCAAATCCCAAAAAATCAATAAGTTGATGGCTCTGAGCATTTACCACTTCGCTCCATTAAGTACCACTTTTCACCACTTGTAAGGAGATTTTAACCCCTTTTATGGGAAAAAGCAACTACTTTTTGGGATTTTTTTTAAAAAAGTAAATACTTACTTCACTTCATTTTTCAGCTGATAAAAAGTGCTCGCTTCAGCAAAAGCGTTCACTTTTATTAAGGCGGATTGTATTCACTTTAATGTTGTGTTAAATTGAGTTCCGATAGGTCAAGGAGAAAACTAATATGGATTACAAAAACACCGGCAGTATTCGAATATTCGCACGCTTCTATAAGAAACATATCGGCCTGTTCCTGCTCGATATGATCTGTGCCCTGCTCGTTGCAGCTGTCGATCTGACATTCCCCTATATCTCCAAGATGAGTATGGAGAGATATCTCCCGGAGAACGAATATAAGACCTTCTTTATTGTAATGGTGATCATGGTCTGTGCTTATATCGTTCGTGCGTTCCTCTACTATATTATTACTTACTGGGGTCACCGCATGGGCGTTTACATGGAAGCAGATATGCGTTCGGAGCTGTTTACTCATATTGAAGGCCTGAGTTTCCGTTTCTTTGATAAACATAGAACCGGCCAGTTGATGAGCCGTGTGACGAATGATCTGTTCGAAATCGCAGAGCTGGCCCACCATGGTCCGGAAGATCTTCTGATCTCGAGTATAACGATCATCGGAGCGTTCATTATTCTATGTGGTGTGGAGTGGAGGCTCGCCCTGATCGTATTTGCCGTGATCCCTGTTTTCGTAATCTTTACGATCATCTTAAGGAAGAGAATGGCGGATGCGAGTGTTAAGGTAAAAGCAAAGCAGGCCGAGATCAACGCCTCAATTGAAAGTGGCTTTTCCGGTATCCGCACCGCCAAGGCATTTGCAAACGAAGAAATGGAACTTAAGAAGTTTGAGGATACAAACAAGGCGTATGTCGATTCCAAGCGCGGCTACTATAAGGCAATGGCCATCTTCCATGCAGGAATGGAATTCGCCCTTCCGATTCTGTCTGTACTCGTGATCATGGTCGGAGGATATTACATTATGGGAAATACCCTCTCCTATATCGGGCTTGTGACCTTCAGTCTTTATGTTTCTTCCTTCTTAACTCCGGTACGCAAGCTGGTTGCGTTCGTGGAACAATATATGGCCGGCATGGCTGGCTTCAGGCGTTTCCTTGAGATCATGCGGACAGACCCTGAAATCACAGATGCAGAAAATGCCCATGTTCTAAGCAATGTTCATGGCGATATCGAAATAAAAGACGTAAGCTTCTCTTATAAAGAAAGCAACGGACACAAGCTGCCACAGGCAGAGGTCCTTAAAAATGTATCGCTCACTATACCTTCCGGGACCACACTTGCGATCGTCGGTCCTTCAGGCGGCGGTAAGACAACCCTCAGTAATCTGATCCCTCGCTTCTATGAGGTCAGCGAAGGTTCGATCACGGTGGATGGATATGATATCAGAGAAGTTACGCAGCAGTCTCTTCGCCGGGCGATCGGAATTGTACAGCAGGATGTTTTTATGTTCGCAGGAACAATTTACGAAAACATCGCTTACGGAAAACCTGACGCAATAATGGAAGAGATCATAGAAGCAGCGAAGAAGGCTGAGATTCATGATGAGATCATGCAGATGCCGGATCAGTATGATTCTTATATAGGAGAACGCGGCGTTATGCTTTCAGGCGGACAAAAGCAGCGTATTGGCATTGCCAGGATCTTCCTTAAAAATCCGCCGATCATTATTTTAGATGAAGCAACCTCTGCTTTAGACAGTATCACTGAAATCCGGATTCAGGATGCATTTGACGAACTCGCCAAAGGCCGCACTTCCATTATTATTGCGCACCGCTTAAGCACCGTAAGAGGCGCAGATAAAATCGCAGTGATCGATAATAATCAAGTTATGGAATATGGAACGCACAGCGAACTGATGGCGCTCCACGGAGAATACGAGAAACTGGTAAATGCACAGACAATTGCGTAATGCTTGCATCAAAAAACGCCCTCTACATGAGGGCGTTTCGTTTTTTCTTAAGCTGTGAAGGATTCGATAAATCCCAGGAGTTCTTCCTGCTCCATGATCTGTGCCAAGAGATCTTCCTGAAGTTCTTCCTGTTCGTGAATCTCTTTTTCCAGCTTTCCGAGTTTTTCATAATCGGCCGCAGCATTCGGATCATTATATTGTTCCTGCAGAGAGCTTAGCATTTCTTCGCTTGAAGCCATTTCTGTTTCAAGCTTTTCGATCTTGCGTTCGATTTTAGAACGCTCTTTTCCCGGATTCCTTTTAAGAGTTTCGAGCATTTCTGTAGAGATCCCAAGGCTTCCTGCCTGCGCTAAGATCTCCGTCTCATCTGCTGAAACCTCCTTTTTTTCCGGCACAGCATTAGCGGTATTGGCTACAGGCGTTTTCAAGCTCAACTGACGCTCTGCCCTTTTCTTTCTTTCATCCAGGTATTCTTCATATGGATATGGATAAAACTCTACCCTCTCGTTTTCAAAATCCAGGATTTGTGTAGCGATCCGTTTGATAAAGTAACGGTCATGCGATACAAAAAGAACGGTTCCGGTATATTCATTCAGCATCTCTTCGAGCGCTTCTTTTCCAAATATATCAAGATGGTTTGTCGGCTCATCTAAGATCAAAAGGTTCGGTCTTGTATAGAGCATTTTGCAAAGGGCAAGGCGTACGCGCTCGCCTCCGGAAAGCTGACCGAGTTTTCGTTCTACTTCTTCCTGCGTAAAGGCAAATGCTCCTAGTGCGCTTCGCACCTGTTCATTTGTAAGGCGCGGATATTCATCATGGAAGTTATCAAAGACCGTCTGTTCCGGATCCATATCGTTGATCACAGCTGTCTGCTGGTCAAAATATCCTGCCTCCACATTTCCGCCAAAAGTGAATTCTCCTGAAAGCGGATCAACCTGTCCCGTTACTGTTTTAAGCAGAGTGGATTTACCCTTGCCGTTTTCTCCGATCACTGCAAGCCGCTCTCCCCTCATCAGGTCAAAGGACACTTTGCTCAGCGGATGGTCATAGCCGATCTCCAGTTCTTTTGCCACCAGTACATGCTGGAAGCTTTCCGTTTTCGGAAGGAAGTGGGCACGGAAAGTCGTGCGGTCAAAGCGGCGTGGCTTTTCGATTTTTACCATATGCTCGATCGCTTTTAATTTTGACCTTGCTGCTGTAACTTTCGTCGGCGTATTCTTCCACTTCTCTACCCACTCGGTAAGACGTTTGATCTCTTTTTGCTGTGCCTCATAATCTTTTTCTTGCTTCGCAAGCGCAGCTTCTTTCTGCTCGATATAGGCGCTGTAATTACCCGCATAACGCGTCATGCGGTGGTATTCGATTTCATATGTGACATCGGTGATACGGTCTAAGAAGATACGGTCATGCGATACGACAACAACCGCCTTTTCATATTTCTTCAGATACTCTTCCAGCCATTCTATAGAAGGAAGATCTAAATGGTTTGTAGGCTCATCTAAAAGAAGGATGTCCGGCTTACTTAGCAGAAGCTTTGCAAACGCAATCTTCGTCTGCTGCCCTCCTGAAAAGTTTCCCATCGGCTTTTTTATCTCTTCAGGCTCAAAGCCGAATTGCCGGAACATGATGTGCATTTCTCTTTCGCAGGAATCTCCGCCTAAAGCATCCCATTCTTTTTGGAGATAATCATAGCGTTTGATCAGCCGCTCTTCCGGATTTGCTTCAAGCTGCTTTTCAATATCCCGCATTTCGTCTCGGCATTCATAGACTTTTTTGAATACTTTTTTGATCTCATCTTCTGCCGAGATATCTTTATCTTCAAAATTGATCTGCTCTAAATAGCCGATTGTCTGTCCGCCGGCCAGCATAAATGCAAACTGTTCATCGCTATTTGGATTTTCCGCTGTGAGACTTCCTGAGATCAACTTTAAGAGTGTGGTCTTACCACACCCGTTTCTTCCGACAACAGCGATCTTTTCATTTCCGCGGATCTCAAAATCGATATGATCAAGTATCGTTTCTGCTCCATACTGAACAAGAGCATTTCTGATTTGCAGTCTCATAGTCGGTTCATTATAGCACAAGTCTCATCTGCAAAAAATGAATTTATTTAAGCTCAAGACTTTCTGCAATTTTCTTCATGTCTTCGTCAAGAGCATCGCAGATTGCTTTCTGCGCTTCATTCATTTCGTTATAAGCGGAATCTGCCTCATAGAATCGATGCATGACGATATACCAATCCGAACCGTCCTTTTGATATTTCTTAATTGTCTGGTAACCATCTTTTCCATCACCATATTCATATGGCTCATTATAGATGATAAAGATCGTCCGGTTCTGAACTTCCGTCTGAACCTCAAAAGAAATGTAGCCTTCACGATACCTCGCGGTCACATTTCCCGCCCAAGTTTCAGGAAGCAGGATGGTATAATCTCCTCCATCAAATTCACGTTCCGTAATTTCAGCTTTGGAAAGAAGTTCATCCATCTCCGTGACAAAGCCACGATAGCCATCTGGGAACATATTCGAGCCGCTTGCAGATATGGTTTTGCCATCAGCTAGTGCAGCATCGAAAGAGAATCCATATCCATCAAGCACATCAGGATCTGAACCACTGAATCCGTCCCATGAGATGAGATCATATTTTGCCGCCATTCTCGCGACTTTTTGATAAAGCGCCTCATCACCATCTATTTGATGAATCATCTGCTTAACTTCTTTTTGCTCATTGCCATCCCAGTAATAACTACCCCAATAATATTCCAGATGGACTCCTGTGTCTGTTTTTTCCGCATAATAAACTGTGCTGCCAGCCATCATGCCGGATTCCGCTATCCGTATCGTTTGAAACTCCATAAGACCTCCTTTTATATTTGAATCACCTCCTGTAACCGTTTCCGGTTCAGGATCTCTCGGAGGATTTTTTGCAATCCCACAGCCAAAACAGGCAGCACCTATAAAGATTAACCCCAATAAAAGAATTCCTATCCGTTTCATAACCTCTCTCCTTGATCGGTGTTAAATACTCCTCATTCCTTAAGTCTGTTTACATTTTTATTATGACATATTTTCTTAGGAGATTCCATAAATACAGGCAAGGTCAAATAGAATCGAAGAACAGGAAAAAACCGGCCACACGGCCGGTCTTTTCCTGATATACATGTCGAATGTCTGTTAGGAGATAACTCATTTCGAATTAGACATATTAGTAAGTTTTATAATCCAAGGTCTTTCCAGGATGTTCCTTTCACATCATCAACAAGATTTTCAATTTCCATCTCATAAGCATCTAAATCGGAGACACCTTCCGGGACATCAACCGCATCCATGATCTGAGTTTCCATAGTCTTGTTTGAGATTTCATTTTCAATGTTGAATTTGCTTTCATCAAATTCATTATTATCACTAGATCCTCCGAAATCATCAAAACCTTTCGGGCCGGATCCGCCGCCATTCTTTTTCTTTTTCAAGGCAACGATGATCAGAGCAACAATCAGTCCAACAATAACAACGGCTGCTGCCAGAAGGATGATTTTAAGAAGCTTTTCTGTTTTTGCAGCTTTGGTTGCTGCCTTATCTGCTTCATCCTGCATCTGTTTTATGATTTCATTTGCATTTAATGCTTCATCAAGACTTACGCAGCGCTGAATGGAACCCTGCTTGGTATCGTAAGAATAATAACCAGCATTTCCATCCGTTAAAGCTCTGATGTAATAAAAGTCCTCATAATTCTTTGCATCTGCTACATAGCCTTTGATCGTATAGTCTCCGATCTGAAGGTCTTTTGCTGTATAGCCTTCCGGCGCTTTTTCATCAGCCGGGATGTCTAAAAGATAATAAGTGATTTTGTTCTGAACAAGTGTCTTCGGTGCTTCAAACTTTTTATCTTTTTCATTATAAGTACGGAAGATAATGCTGCCGTCGTCATTCTTTTTCAGAACATATAAGGTGAGTTCTTTCCCAAATGTTAAAACCTTAACCTTTTCTCCATTGTATGTTCCATCTGCTTCTGTAAAGCCCTTTGGAAGTTCAATGTTTGCAAGATCTTTAAGGACTGTATACTCTGCTCCGTTAACTGTAACTTTTAACTTATCCGCATTTGGATCTGCGGTCGTTGTCTCTTCTTCAGCCGGCTGCTGCTGTTCACCGCCATCATCTCCGCCTTTATCAGGAGTATAGCCGCCTTCAGGTTCATAGACGTTGACAGTTATTGTGATCGGATCAGAAATTACTTCTTCGTCAAATGTTGCAAAGTCGTTAAGATATATCGTTACACTTCCTGAACCAACACTTGCCCCATAAATATCCAAGCTGACAGATTCGTTTTCAAGCCATCCTCCACCATTTGCCGATGCACTTCCGGAAGATGAAACACTGTAACTACCAGCTGCATTATCAGCAGTCAGCATGACAGTTACATGTCCTCCTTCAGCAACATCGACATATGTTTGAGACACGTAAGCACTGCCTGCAGCAAATGTCGGAGTTGCAAAAATTACGCTTGCAAGACAAGCTGCAAGCATAATTCCAATTATTCTCTTTTTCTGTTTCAAACTTTTTATCATATTAAAACAATTATCTTCCTAATATCGTATTTTTAATTCTGACATAATCCAGAGCTGAGACTTTTCCATCTCCATTAGCGTCAGCTGCTTTAATCTTGTCAGCATCGGTAATCGTTTTCTTTCCTAGGATATGATTCTTAATAGCCACATAATCCAAAGCCGAGATCTTACCGTCTCCATTAGCATCGCCCGAGCTATATTTCGGCGATGCTCCTCCTCCCGGATCTTCAGAAGATCCACCTCCGTTTCCGTCAGAGGTCGTACCGGTAGATCCACTTCCAGCACCTGAGGATCCACTTCCGCTGCCGGTAGTGGTTGGCTCCTCAGAAGGAACTTCTGCTGCTCCCTGTCCGCCGCTTACAGGCGTAACATCGCTGCCGATCGTATCAGCTGAAGTAATCGTACCTGTTTTTCTGGCGATAACAGCTCCACCTCTTTGATAACGTGGATTTAAGCTTGAAGTTTCAGGCGGATATCCCTGAGACTCTGATGGCATTGTTGTATAAACCGGGATTCTGAGTACCATGGTTGCGTTATGATCATCACTGATCGCATTGCGCAGGAATGCAGCGCTTCCAATCTGATCATATGCGCCCTGTGCATATTGGTGATCAAAATCTCCGTTGATAACGTTGTAATCTTTATAGAAATAGGTGTCCTGGCCATACTTAAGATAGCCATTATAATATCCTTTTGCTCCGCCTAAGATTGACTTATAGACGGTATCCCATCCCTGCTTCTTTGCATATGCAATACCATTGCCGACAACGTCAGAGCCGCTGGCTGCAAAGTTAAAGAAGTTATAGTATCCGTAAGAACCGTCGATCAGCGGGGAATCTCCGCCATACGGCTGTTCAATACGAAGCGTAGCAGCGATAACATACGGACTCACATGAGACTCCGCTGCTACCTGCATGATCGTATCAATATAATTATGTGTTCCGCTGGAATCTGTATAATTTCCCGCAAGGAAGGAACTTCCTACGATGCTCTCTACACCGCTTCTAGTCTCAGCGCCTGTATATGTCTGCTGCGCAAAGATATACATATGTTTAGTAGAAAGGAAGTTTCTCGGATCCATGTAGTATTCGATGACATCGATACCTGCATCTGTCCAGTTTCCGGAATAGGTACCCCAGGTACCTGTGCTCCAGTCATAGCAGGAAGAACTAAGCGATCTCCATGAAACACCGTCTGCTGACATGCTGACAAGTTTTCTGTGATCTAAAGTTTCCTGATAAACAGCCTCGTCATAACTCATGCTGACATAGTCTGCCTGGAAGATGTAATTCGGATATGCGCTGTGGATATCTTTGATCTTCTGACGGTAGCTTTCCGGGAATCTTGCAAGCTGCTCTTCGAAACTGCCATAGTCTGTATTAATGGTTTGCGAAGAAGAGTCCTGAGATCCTGAATCACCGTTTAAAGTTACATAAGATCCAAAGATATAATATTCACCGCCGTCGTAGCTGATCTTATACCAAAGATTTCCGGAAGCATCAGTTTCGCTTCCTAAGATCGTAACATTCTGATAAGAGATGGTTCCAACGACAGAAGAATTCGAAGTAGAAGGTTTTGTACGGACGTTCAGATCACTGGCATTTACATACCCGCTCTCTGCTCCATAGGTAACATCCGGCAAAAAGAAGCATACAAAAAGCACGGCTACAAATAATAGCCCGCTTATAATGAATGGCCATATAAGATTTGTTTTCTTTGTTTTTGTATTCTTCATCTCGGAAATCACATGTCGCTGGGAGGCTTTCAAGTGATTGAGGATGAATACTCTGTAATTATATGGGAGGATTTTCCGAAATACAATTACGATGGTTTTAAATAATTATTACGTAAATATTAAAAACAGTGACCCTTTTACAGGTCACTGTTTAAAAAAATCTCGTCTTAGTACTACTTTTTAGAAGAGTTTTGCAAGATGCGGGATCATCTCTTCAATGTTCATGAACGAGGTGTTAAGGCAGATATCATAGTTGCTCTTATCGCCCCATTTCTGGAGGGTGTAGTCTTCGTAATAAGATGCACGGTCTTTATTGATCCGCTTGATCTGTTTCTCCATCTCTTTGTCTGTTAAGTTCTCGCCCTCTTTTGCGCGTTCTTTACATCTCTTCAGACGGCTTTCCGGTTCTGCGTAAATAAAGAGACGGAACAGTTCGATCTCTCCTGCATCACGCAGGTCCTTTAAGATATAGTCTGCACAGCGTCCAACGATAACACAGTTAGACTTTAATGCCATTTCTTTGATCGTTTCTGTCTGGGCTTTTACGATCGACTGCATCTGATGAATCTGATAATCCACGTTGATGTTCATACTCTGTCCAATGCTGAGCGGGAAAAATCTTGCAGACTTTCCTTCTACAACTTCTTTTACAAAGCCCTCTGCAAGGTCTGTATGATTAACGATCGCCGTAATAATTTCTTTATCATAATAAGCAAAATCAAGTGCATTTGCCAGACGTACGCCAAGCTCTCTACCGCCGGATCCAAACTCTCTACCGATTGTAATAACTCTGTTCATGAATTTTACCTCTCCTAAAAGGATTTCTTATTTCTTGTATCGATTATATCACAAAATCAGATATTCGTTTTTCTTTTTTTAAATAAAGATATTCACAATTCCAATAATAAAACCAAGAAGAGCGCCAAGATAAACCAAATAGTTCATCTCTCGTTTGATTGCCTGATTTACAAGTTTTTCGATTTCTCCCGGATCAAGCTCCATGATCTTATCGTGAATAAACTGTCTGATATGGAAAGTCTCTGCAATCTTTTCCTTGCTGTGACTCATAAATTCGATATATCCCTTTTTGATCGCGTTCTGGATCAGTTCCTTATCAATCCCGACCTCGCTTGTCAGCTGTCCGAGGTTTTTCTTTTTCAATTCACTGCCCTGCTCTGTAAGGATCGGATACAGAATATCCAGGTCATTTTTCCGGATATAATCTTCTACCTGTCTTCCGGCATACTCGCCGATACGTCCTGTGATCTCATCGCTTAGAATGATGCTGGATACCAGGCCGCCCTTCACTTTGGTACGGATGATGTTTTCCGTTTGCTTTGAAACAATCCCTGCAATATCCGTTGTACAGATCATCTGATGGATCTTCTTATAGACTGCTTCCTGAACTTTTAATTTTGCTTCTTCGCTTACTCCATCACTCAGTTTTTCAAGATCAAGCTGCTCAAGCATGTTATAGATACCTTCTGCAAAGCGCTCTGTCATCTCGTCTGTCATGAAGATGCCCTCGATGTCCGAATTCGTGAAGAAGTTCTTATAAACGGTATCAGAAAGCGCGTCAGCAAGTTGTTCCTGATGGCGCGGAATAACACCCGGCGTAAATGGCAGGGTGAACTTTCCGATCTTTACAGGCTTTAAAGGCCTAAAAAGCATTTTGATTGCGATATAATTGGTAAAAGCTCCAATCACAGCACCAATGACCGGACCGGAGATATAATGAAGTATCGTAAGTAACATAGTCAGATTCAGTATTATTTACATTCTAAGATTCATTCCTGCAAGCAAGGTATCCGGCTTTAAGTGCATTACGCTATACATTTCCCCCGCCATGCAGAATCCGCAGTCGTCGCAGATTCCAAGTGTTTCACCAGGGCAGGTCTTAAAGCGGGTTCCGTCAGTAATGATAAAATTGCTGACCCAGCAGTTCTTCTTGAAGCCCCGTTTTTTCATAATCTTAAGCCCGCTGACACTGTTCTGTATCGGATAGCCTGCCTTTTTATATGCAATGATCTCATCGATCACTTTTGCTTTCGTTTTATCGTCCAGCATCATCTCTTCTGTTCCCGGGTATGGAGTATGGAAGTTGAGTGCAATGCTCTCAATAAAGCTGCTTCTCTTCACATAGTTCAGTACATCACCCACAGAATCTTTATTGATGCAGTTGATCGCCATATTGCATCCAAGTGTACAAGTCTTCTTTCCGGCCGCCTTTTTCTTTTTTTGTTTTTCCGCAAAGATGCGGGCATTTTTATCTAGTTTTTCAAAGGCGCCCTCGCCACGGACGCGGTCATGATACTCTTTATAACCGTCAAGGCTCATCCAGATCAGATCCGCATTCACCCAGGAAAAATCCGTCTGTGCATTGGTCGTTACTGTGCAGGAATAAAAACCGATCTTCTTTGCAAGAATGATCAGATCGTTAATATCAAGGATCGGGGTTCCGTTTTTATCAACTCTTCCGCTGATCCCCCGTTTCGGAGTCCAGGAATCTTTCGTTCTGCTAACCGGCTGTCTCCAAAGCGTTGGCTCGCCGCCTTCAAAATCCACGAAGCGGCTGCCCATACGATAGGAGTACTCAAGCTCCTCCTTGATCTGCTGATAGGATTTCTGCATGGTGCAGGCATGTCCCATCTCGAAGCAGTGCTTGCATTTCAGATTGCAGTAATCCGTGATAAACAGAACCGTCTGAAGAGGTCCGTGCTTTTTTAAAACCACATTATTCAAAAACCATATTGGAAGATAACATAACTGTGTGAATTTCATATGATTCTTCTTTCTCTGTAAATAGATCTGAGTGTGTAACCTGCTTCCATTTACAAGGAGGCAAACTTAATGATCATCTCCGCGATCGATGCGAGGATACAAAGGATGCTGAACACGATACTGATCCTCTGTGCAAGAAGCCATCTGAGCATGAACCAGTCCAGATGATTCTCCTTAATTGCCTCCCACATCTGAAAGCTGCCATACCACCATTTCTTTTCGACCGGTGCAAACGGGTCTTTCTTGAATGCCAGCATGGAACGGAACAGATCGATCGACCAAGGAAGCGCAAGAAGCGCAACAATATAGTACGGCTGTACTGCGCCGATGACCACGGCAAGGATCACCAGCAAATACGGAATAAAGATAATTCCTGCCAGAGCGACATACTGTCTGTTCTGGCCCGCCTTCACCTTTTCCTCTGAAGGAGCCGGATCTTCCTTTCCTTCTTTCGGAATCGTCGCATGGCAGCCTACCAGCCAGGCAAGCGTCCGTTTTCCGGCTTTTGTATCTGCTGCATAGTCCATGATCGAGTGGACGTATAAGATAGCGACAACGATCAGTCCCATTGCGATCGAAAGCAGTACCTCTGATAAATGGAACTCTCCTGCAGCAGCAAGGTTCATTCCGATAAAGATCCCCGGCCCAAAGATGCAGCCGATGATCAGTTCTCCAAGTCCATGATAGCCAAGCTTTAGAGGAGGTGCGGAATAAAAAAGTCCAAGGATTGCAACTCCTAAGACGACCCAAAGAATAGATGTGCCGCGGAGGATCAGTACCGGGACGCCAAAGCAGCAGGCGATGAACCCAAACAGGCAGCTGACAAGGAGCCATTGTTTCGGCGAAACCGTACCGTCCTGAAGCGGCGGACATTTTGCGGTCATCGCACGAAAGCCCTCTCTTACAAGAGCAGAACGATCTCCCTGCTCAGCATTCTTAAAATCAAAATAGTCGTCAAATAAATTCAGACTCAAATGTGCAAAGGCGATACCGATCAGGGAGATCAGTGCCAGATACCATTTAAAGTCTGAATATTTTGTTGCAAGGAATGCAGCAACAAGTGCCGGCATCATGCTTTGAGGCAATGACACCGGCCTTGCATTTTGATACCAAAATTTTATGGTCTTCACTATTTAATCTTGTTCAGCTGTTTCTCTGCTGCAGCTTTAATTTTATCTGCGAAGCTTTCTTCTTTAGCTGCGTCATCATCATAGTCAAATGTAACGTCTGCTAAATCATCAAAGTCTTTCTGCGGAACAGCGTCTTTCTTGATGTATTTTTTGTAAAGATAGTATCCGCCGTAAGCTGCACCTGCTAAAGCACCTAATTTTAATAAAGATTTTCCTAAGCCCATTTTTTATTCCTCCTATTTTTCATCCGGTAGTTCATCCAGTTCCGATAAGGTAAACACCGGACCGTCTAAACATACAAATTTACTTCCTATATTACAACGACCGCATTTACCGATTCCGCATTTCATACGAAGCTCTAAGGTCGTGATAATATCTTCTTTTGCGAAGCCCAGTTTCAAAAGGCTTGCTGAACCTAATTTGATCATAATAGGCGGTCCGCAAAGAACTACTTTTTTGCCTTCCGGCTTGAATCCTACCTCTTCGATATAGGAAGGAACAAAGCCTACATGGCCGTCCCAGTCATCAGACGGAACGTCAGTCGTAATATACACATTGGTGTCCGGCTGTTTTGGCCAGTCTTCCAGACAATCTTCTTTAAAACAGATGTCATTGCTGGAACGTGCACCGTAGAGAATGTCGATATGACCGAAGTCTTCTCTGTGTTCAAACGCATAACGGATCATGGAACGAACCGGTGCGATACCAACGCCACCACCTATAAATAGTATATCGTGTCCTTTTAAATCGTCAATTGGAAAATGGTTTCCATAAGGTCCTCTGACACCGATTTCCTGGCCCGGCTGCATCTGATGGAATTCCTCTGTCAGCATACCGGTTCTCTTGATCGCGCTTTGGATATAATCCTCTCCCTGTGCGGTGATGGAGAACATTGCCTCGCCAACACCTAAAAGAGAGATCATAGCCAGCTGTCCAGGAAGCGGACTGAATGGCTTTTTTCCATCAAGTGTCTGGATCGTGTAAGTCTGGATGTCAGGGGTTTCCTGTTTCACCGCGATGACTTTGCACAGTGATGGGACCAATGGATTTTTATTGCATGAGCATTCATGATCTACTGCCATTTCTTACGCCTCCTTTCCCGGTGCATCGGTATAAGTTTCTGCATTCGGATCTGCCGCCGTTGCCTTCTCGATAAACTCGGAGATATCGAGATGAGACGGGCAATTTGCCACACATCTTCCGCAGCCTACACAAAGCGTTTCACCGTAGCGCTCATTAAAGTAGCTGAGCTTATGCATATAACGGTTTCTGAGACGTTCTTTTTTGGTCGGTCTCGGGTTTGCACCACCTGCCATTCTGGTGTAATCACTGAACATGCAGGAGTCCCAGCAACGGTACTTGCATCCCTCTGCTCCGTAGTTCTCATTATCGATATCGAAGCAGTAGCATGTCGGACATACAAAGGTACAGGTTCCGCAGCCGATACATCCTTTTGTGATCTTATCCCAGATCGGATGTTCAAACATGCCGGCCAGTTTTTTATCCAGTTCCGGATCTTTGTTGATCTGAAGTTGGCACTTCGTATCACGCTGCGCCTCTCCTGCTCCACCGTCTAAGGATTTGATCTGCTCAAGCAGTTCTTTTCCTTTGTCGGTATAAGCTTCCAGGATAAACGCATCTCCGTTTGATCCTTTTGCAACGTTCATCATAACGTCAGCACTTGGTGCATTGTTCGGATCGATCCCCATAGAATCACAGAAGCAGGTGCGTTCCGGCTCTGTGCATCCGAATGCAACAGTAACAACGTTCTCACGGCGCTTTGCATAATAGGAATCCACATACTCTTTGGTTAAGAATACCTTATCCATGGAATCAATGCTGCGCATATCGCACGGACGGATACCAAAAAGGATCTTCTTTGTATCTTCCGGAATGATTTCCTGGATCTCTGCGTTTACGCCGGTTTTATAGCGGTACATTTTTTCCACGTTCGGGAACAGAATATCCTTTGGCGGCTTAACGGTATTTGGGCCGTCAAGTGCAATGAACATTCCTTCTTTATAAGGCATGAATTTCTTCTCTGCCATGGTCTGTCCGCCCTCGGATTTATCCTCGATCATTTCGAAGGTCGGGGCAAATACGATCGCACCCGCACTGAGGATCTCCAGAGCTTTGTTTAAATCTTTTTTCGCTAATTTCATGATCCTCACCTCCTACATAAATTCATCCGGGTCTTCCAGTTTATAGCTGCCTAAGATCGGCATTGCATCATCCGGAAGTCCGCATTCATAATCGCCGAACAGATCATTGATATCTTTGAGCATCTTCTTTGTCTGACGCATGATTGGAAGATTCATCGGACATACGCGCTCACACTCGCCGCATTCAATACATCTGTCACCTACGTGGTAAGCTCTTGTAAGGCCATAGACCTGATTCTGTTCTCTGTCAGCAGCCTTACCCTGCCATCCGGTACGATACTGGTCTGCATAACATTCTACGCAGTTACACGCCGGACATGCATTTCTGCAGGCATAGCAGTGGATGCATTTATCATACTGCTTTGCCCAATATTCATATCTCTCATCCGGAGAAAGTTTTTCGAACGCCTCGATCTCTTTGAAACGATCTGCATCGATCTGCTCTTCTACCGGCTCGCCGATCAGAACATCGTATGTTAACGGGTTCTTGTGCTGGCAGCCTTCGCAAACGGCATTTTCTTTTCCGTCGCAGACAACTCCGATGATATAGAGATTTTCTCTTTTGAGCTGTTTGTCGCGGAGCATTCTGTTGAGTGCTCTTGAATCACAGCCTCTTGCAATGATCGCGATCTTCTTTTCCGGATAACGGTCATCAAGGGCAAATTTACCTGTGCCGTTGATGCAGTATTTGTTCCATACGAGAAGATCACACTCTGCTTCTGTTTCTGCAAAATAAGGTTTGGTTTTATCCTCGAAGCGGGTGGAAGTCCAACCGACAACAGCGCTTACTTCGCCGGTCGCTAAGGCCTTCTTCGCTTCTTCACGGATACGGTCCTGAACCTGAGCTTCTGTTAATCCTGCCATTATTCAGCACCTCCTTCTTTTGCCTGTACCGCGTTGTCATAGTGCGGGGATACGAACTTGGTGTTCGGTCCGAGCGCTTTGATCTGTGCGGAAACTTCCGTTACAGTATCACGGAATTTTGCAGCTTCAGAGCCGCTGATCCATTTTGCCTGGAAGCGTTTCGGATCGATTCCGTTGTACTCTAAAAGTCTCTGCATTAACATGAAACGTCTTCTGGTGAAGTAGTTTCCTGTTGCATAGTGACAGTCACCCGGATGACAGCCGCAGACTAAGACTCCGTCAGCGCCCTTCTGGAATGCTCTTAAGATAAACTGTGGGTTTACTCTTGAAGAACATGGAACGCGGATGGTGCGTACGTTTTCCGGATATTTCATTCTGTTAAGTCCTGCAAGATCGGCTCCTGTGTAGGTACACCAGTTACAGCAGAAGGCAAGGATCTTCGGCTCCCAGTTATCGTCTTTCTTTATAGACATAACGCATCCACCTCCTTCAGGATCTGGTCATTGGTAAAGCCTCTCAGGTCGATGCAGCCTGTACGGCAAGTTGCTGTACAGCATCCGCAGCCCTGGCAAAGACCTTCATTGACCTGTGCCACTGTCTTGGTAACTTTTCTGTTGCCGTCACGTCCCGGAACCTCAACAAGTGAGATTGCCTTATACGGACAAACTTCTACGCAGTATCCGCAGCCGGCACACTTCGTCTGATCGACATGGGAGATCATCGGGGATGTCTCCATCTCATCATGATTCAGGATACCGATGACCTTGGAAGCTGCTGCTCCGGCCTGTGATACGGTATCAGGAATATCCTTCGGTCCCTGGCAGGTTCCGCAAAGGAAGATGCCGGCACTCTGTGTCTCAACCGGGCGAAGTTTCGGATGTGCTTCCTGGATCCATTTGTCTTTATCCATGGAAATACCAAGTTTGCTGACAACCTCTTCTACTCTCGGTGCAGCTTCCATCGCCGTTGCGAGAACAACCATATCCGCCTCTACTGTGACAGGGCGTCCAATCAGGGAATCTTCACCTTTGACGATCAGCTTGCTGCCCTCTTTGTAGATCTTGGAAACACGGCCTCTGATATACTGCGCGCCGTCTTTTCTTGTATTATCATAGAATTCTTCATATCCCTTACCCGGAGTACGAACATCCATGTAGAAGATGTAGACTCTGGAATTCGGGATCTTATCTAAGATCTGATGTGCATGCTTTGCACTGTACATACAACATGCTCTTGAGCAATAGCTCTTGCCTTTCTTCGGATCACGGCTTCCGACGCATTTAACGATAACGACATCCTTCGGCTCTTTTCCGTCGGAAGGTCTTACGATATGGCCTTCGGTCGGACCGGAAGCGTTAACAAGACGTTCGAACTGAAGTCCTGTAATAACGTCTTCATATTTACCTCCGCCGTATTCCGGATACATTTTCTTCCAGTCAACGAGTTCATAACCGGTTGCAACAACGATCGCGCCGTACTGCTCTGTCGTATACTTCACTTCGTCCTGATAATTGATCGCTCCGATCGGACATACTTTTTCGCAGATACCGCATTTGTCCTTTGTCAGTTTCAAGCAAGCCTGTGCATCAATGACAGGTTTGGATGGAACTGCCTGTGCAAACGGGATATAGATCGCAGAACGTTTGCTCATTCCCTGGTTGAATTCGCTGGTCACCTTTGTCGGACATTTGGTCTGGCAAAGACCGCAGCCGGTGCAAAGGTCATGGTTAACATATTTTGCTTTTTCCTTAATTGTTACTTCAAAGTTTCCGATATATCCGTCCACTTTCTCCACTTCGCAGGAGGTCTTCAGTGTGATATTCGGATGTGCTCCGGCATCAACCATCTTTGGTGTGGAGATACATGCGGAGCAGTCCATCGTCGGGAAGGTCTTATCGAGCATGACCATATGTCCGCCAATCGTAGGCTCTTTCTCAACGATCGTTACATCGTAGCCTGCATCAGCAATATCCAAAGCAGCCTGGATTCCGGCAATACCACCACCGATAACAAGTGCTCTTTTCGTGATCGGAATAGTGGATGTCGTAAGCGGTTTGTTATTCGCAACCTTAGCGACTGCCATCTGAACGAGGTTGATTGCTTTTTCTGTTGCTTTTTCCTTATCCGTATGTACCCATGCGCACTGCTCACGCAGGTTTGCGATCTCGAGCAGATACGGGTTGATCTTTGTGCCCTTCAGCATCTTGCGGAATGTTGTCTCATGCATTCTCGGAGAGCAGGATCCAATGACAATACGATCAAGATTATGCTCTTCGATTGCTTCTTTGATCATAGCCTGGCCCGGCTCTGAGCACATGTACTTGTAATCTCTTGCAAATGCAACGCCCGGCATGCTCTTTGCAGCTTCCGCTACTTTTTCAACATCAACAGTTGCCGCAATATTTGTTCCGCAGTGACAGATAAATACACCTATTCTAGCCATACTATCTACCTGCCTTTCCGACTACGATTGGGCCATCCTTTAACGGATCTTTCTTCGCTGCTGCCTTTGCTTCAGCTACTGCTTTCTTTGCCCCAGTCTTAACTACTTCGTTAATAACATCAAATGCAGGGAAGAAATGCTGATGAATGCCGCACTGTGCAGCGGAAGCACCCATCGCGATCGCGATCAACTCTGTAAACTGAAGGACCGGAATATTATAGTCTCTTCCGAATTTCTTGTTGATCTCTGCCTCACGCATATCCAGGTTCATATTGCAAAGAGGACATGCCGTTACGATCACGTCTGCTCCGTTTGCTTTTGCATTTCTGAAAATGCGATCGATCAGTTCCCTTGCATGCTCCGGTGCATCCACCTGATGGCTTGCGCCGCAGCACTCTGTCTTATAATCCCAGGCGATCGCCTTTGCGCCTGTCAGCTCGATGATCTCATCCATCTTCATCGGATTTTCCGGATTTGTCTCTCCGGTGATCTCTCTCGGACGGCTCATCAGGCAGCCGTAATAGCAGGCAACATTCAGGCCTTCAAGCGTTCTGTGAAGTTTTCCTTTGATTGCTTCCTGAACTTCCTCGTCCTCAAACAGATCCAGGAAATTAAGAACTTCCGGAGCTGCCGTAAATGGACGTCTTAATACCTCTTCGATTTCCTGTCTTTTTGCTTCATCATTGCGTCCTACATAACTTGCATATTTCAGTCTTGAATAGCAGGATGCGCAAGGAGTCACGATATCAAGTCCCGGAAGGGCTTCTTCCGCAATCGCGATGTTTCTTGCAGATAAAGCATATGCCATTTTTTCATTCTTTGTATGTGCCGCTGTAGATCCGCAGCAGTTCCAATCCGGAATCTCTTGCATTTCCAGACCGATCTTCTCCGCAATATACTCGAAGCTTTTCTTGTATGTTACGGCAGTAGAATCCATGGAACATCCCGGGTAGTATGCGTACTTTTTCATTTCACCGCACCTCCCTC
>CAMODY010000003.1 GCA_946611595.1 uncultured Clostridia bacterium
GTTCAAACAGCCTCTGCTTGAGTTCTCAGGCGCATGCGCAGGCTGCGGCGAGACTCCGTACGCAAAACTGATGACACAGCTCTTTGGTGACCGTGCATATATTGCAAATGCAACAGGATGCTCCTCTATCTGGGGTAACTCCTCACCGTCCACACCATACACAGTCAACAAGAAAGGACATGGTCCGGCATGGTCCAACTCCCTCTTCGAAGACGCAGCTGAGTTTGGATACGGTATGGTTCTTGCAAACAATGCAATCCGTGGAGCATTAAAAGAAAAAGCACAGTACATTGTTGACAACGGAACTAATCCGGAAGTTGTTGCAGCAGCAAAAGAATGGATCGACACTTTCTCCAACGGTGCATTAAACGGCCCGGCAACAGAGAAATTCGTTGCAGCTCTTGAAGGAAAAGAAGGACAGCCTGCAAAAGACATTCTGAAACAGAAAGAATATCTGTCCAAGAAATCCCAGTGGATCTTTGGTGGTGACGGATGGGCTTACGATATCGGATTTGGTGGTCTTGACCATGTTATCGCAAGTGGTAAAGATATCAACATCATGGTATTCGATACCGAGGTTTACTCCAACACAGGCGGACAGTCTTCCAAGTCCACACCGACAGGTGCAACTGCACAGTTCGCAGCAGGCGGTAAGGAAGTTAAGAAGAAAGACCTTGCACAGATTGCAATGAGCTACGGATATGTTTATGTAGCACAGATCTCCATGGGTGCTGATATGAACCAGTGCATCAAAGCAATGGTTGAAGCAGAAAGCTATCCGGGACCATCCCTGATCATCGCTTACGCTCCATGTATCAACCATGGTATCAAGGGCGGCATGAAAGTTGCACAGAGCGAAGAGAAACAGGCAGTAACTAGTGGATACTGGAACCTGTTAAGATATGATCCTCGTCTCTCTGCAGAAGGAAAGAACCCGTTCATGCTCGACAGCAAGGAAGCTTCTACAGACTATGTTGACTTCCTGCACAACGAAGTAAGATACACAGCTCTTGAGAGAATGGATCCTGAAAAAGCAAAAGTTCTCTTTGCTAAACAGGAGAAAGAAGCGAAGGGCAGATATGAGTATCTGAAGAAGCTTGCAAGCCTTGACTGATCTTTAGAATCAGGATTAATAATTTGGTAATATGAAGAACATCAAAAGTTCATAATTATCATCAATAATTGGGTGTCCGTCTTGAAAAAGGCGGGCACTCATTTGACGGTTAAAGGAATGACATTGATTGGGAATACTATGGAAAATCTGGAAGAAAAAAACAATTCAGAACTTAATGATGAAGAAGTAACGGAAGAAAAAGCCGAAGAAACTTCAGAAACTAAAGAACTGGGCGAAGAGGAAGAGGCGACTGAAACAACTGCAGCAGAAAAGGAAGAGGAGACTGAAACAAGCGCAGAAGAGCCGGAAAAAGTCTCTGGGTTTAAGAAATTCCGTGCCGGATTAAAAAAACATTATGACAGATTCAGCAGTTTCTTTGAAGGCAAGCAGAGTCTGCATACGGTCATTACAGTCATTGTGCTTCCAATCGTTCTTACATTTGTTGTTGAGATGCTTTCCAGAAACTCATTTTTGGCAGGCATTCGCTTTCTGTACCAAAATCCGGTTCCATTCTTTGTTAACGCATGTATTATTGCATGTACTGTATTAATTGCACCTATCTTTAAACGCAGATTCTTTGTATACCTGATCGTGTCTGCTTTTTGGATCGTCCTAGGTGTTGTGAACCGGCAGATCCTTTTAAAGCGTGTTACTCCGTTTAATGGCACGGACATTTTTATGGTTAAAACGGGTATGCGGATCGTCGGAAAATATTATTCCCCGGCAACGGTCGTTCTCTGGATTGTTTTGGCCGTTGCGGTGCTTGCACTCTTAGTCTTTGTTTTCATCAAAGGGCCAAGAGTAAAAGAAAAGGTTAAAAGTGTTCGTAATGCCGTGATCTGCGCGGCGATGGTTGCTGTTACTTTTATCGCGATCAGCATCTCAATTGACACCGGAAAAATCGCAAGTACGTTTAACAACCTTCCGAATGCTTATAATGCATACGGCTTTACCTACTGCTTCCTGAACTCTGTTTTTGATAATGGAGTCAGAAAGCCTTCGGATTATTCCAGCGAAGGAATTGTCGAGTTAGTTGATGAAATTGATACAGAAGAGGCTGATATCACGCAGGTTACAGATAAAACGCCGAATATCATTATTATTCAGCTCGAATCTTTCTTTGATATTACCCGTATGAGCAACCTTAAGTTCTCGGAAGATCCAATTCCGAATTTCAGAGCTCTCAGGGAGAATTTTAACGGTGGATATGTAAGGGTGCCTTCTATCGGAGCAGGTACTTCAAACACAGAGTTTGAAATTCTGACCGGCATGAATCTGGAAGACTTTGGTGCAGGAGAAATTCCATATAAAGGTGTCCTGCTGAAAGAAACCTGTGAGAGTATGGCATATGATCTGAGTGCAAACGGATATATGGCACATGCGATCCATAACAACGATGCGACCTTCTATCAGCGTCATACCGTATATCCGAACCTGGGCTTTGATACATTTACTTCTATGGAGTACATGTATCTCACGGCCAATGATTTTACACAGAAAAAATGGGTAAAGGATTCCGTCCTTACAGAGCATATTGCAGATTGTCTTGATTACACACCGGATGGCGTAGACTTTGTCTTTACGGTATCTGTTGAGGGACATGGAAGTTATCCGAACGAATTTGTACCGGGCATGAGCAAAGTCCGTGTTACCAGTACCGAGGGAGAAACGCAGTATGCAGTCCAGTATTATACGAACCTGATCCATGACATGGATGTTTTTGTTCAGGAACTGGTAGATATGCTTTCCGAAAGAGGAGAGGAAACGATCCTGCTTATGTACGGTGATCATCTGCCAAGCCTTGGTCTTGAACAGGAAAATATGTCAGATGGAGAACTCATGCAGACAGAGTATATGCTCTGGAATAATATGGGCCTTGATCTGGACCTTGGAGATATTGAAGCATATCAGGTTCTTCCGAAGCTTTTAGGTGCAGTCGGAATTAAAACCGGTGTGATCAATAACTATCATCAGACCCATATCAATGATGAAGAAGGTGAGTATTTAAGCGGCCTTCAGAATCTGGAGTACGACCTTCTTTACGGATCAAAGGCTTCCCTCGGAGAAGCCGGACCGTATGCTCCTAAAGACATGAAGTTCGGCATCAAGGATGTTACGATTTCTAATGTCTATAAGACGACCTTAGGCGAAGATACCTATGTTTATGTAGAAGGCGAAAACTTCACGAAGTGGAGTATGATCAATATTAACGGAGAATATTACAAGACGGAGCTGATCGCGCCGAATAAGATCCGCGCGAAATATGATGATCTTCTTCCTCAGGATGAGATCTTTGTCGCACAGGTTGGTGACGATAAATACCAGCTGTCCCAAACAGCTCCGTTTATTTATCGATAGATTATTATGAAAAAATGGCCCATCGTAGTAGGAATATCATCTGTCGTTACAGCAGCGCTTGCAGCAGTTGCCGGCTATGAGCTGAAAACGCTTAAGAGTACCTACTACGATATTTTATCTGATAAAGTGCAAAGCGGGGATGAAGTCAGAGCCGTACTTCTTACGGATCTTCATGAACGTAACTATGGGGATGACAACATCAAACTTATCCGGAGGGTGAAGAAGGCTTCTCCGGATATTATTCTGACAGCAGGAGATATGATTACTGCCTCCGAGCATCCGGACTATGAATCGAGCATTGCTCTCTACAAAGAATTGTTAAAGATCGCTCCGGTTTATGCTTCTTATGGCAACCACGAAAAACGTATGTCGGAAGAGAAAAATTATCGAAAAAAGTTCTTTGCTTATTATAAAAAACTGGAAGAAATCGGGGTCCGCTGGCTTTTAAATGACAGCATTAAGATCAACTCAAGCGTTATCTTAAGCGGTTTGGATATAGAACGTAAGTATTATAAAAAAATCAACCGTATTTTTTATCCGCCGAGTCAGATGAAACATGACCTTGCAACTATCCCGCAGGAATGTTTTAATATAGTTCTGGCTCACAACCCGAGATTCTTCAGTACCTATGCTCAGTCGGGAGCAGACCTGTTTCTTGCCGGGCATTATCATGGAGGTGCAGTCCGCATATTTGGCGGTAAAGTAGGAGTCGTATCTCCGCAGTTTCGAATGTTCCCGAAGTATTCGCGGGGACTGTATGAGAAACATGATACGAAAATGATCGTATCTGCAGGATGCGGATCTCATAAAGTGAATTTAAGAATTAATAATAAACCGGAAGTAGTGGTGATCGATATACATGGCAATCTCGTTTAAACTTGAAGCATTTGAAGGACCGTTAGACCTTCTTCTGCATCTGATCGAAAAGAATAAAGTCGACATTTATGATATTCCGATCTCACTGATCACAGATCAGTATCTGGAATATCTGGATGCAATGGAAAAACAGGATGCAGAAGTAACCAGTGAATTCCTGGTAATGGCTGCAACACTTTTAGATATCAAAGCAAAAATGTTAATACCGAAGCAGGTGGATCCGGAAGAAAATGAAGAGGATCCGCGTGCAGAACTTGTAGAACAGCTCTTAGAATACAAGATGTATAAGTTTATGTCCTATGAGCTGAAGGACAAGGCCATCACGGCATCGAAAGCCTTATATAAAGAGGCCACGATCCCGGATGAAGTGAAAGAATATGAAGCGCCGATCGATCTTGATAAATTTATCGGGGATGTGACCCTTGCGAAGCTGAAAGCAATCTTTGATGATGTTATGCAGCGCAGCAACGAAAAGGTCAACGAGCAGGCGATGAAATACGGAAGGGTCAGAAGGGAACCAATCAATATTCCGGGAAAAATCTCGGAAATCCGTGCGTTTATTGAAAATAATGAAAAATTCAGTTTCCGTCAGCTAATCGAACAGCAGCCAACCAAACTGAACGTGATCGCGACCTTCTTAGCGGTTTTAGAGTTAATGAAGACCGGCGAGCTTGTCGCTGAGCAGGACGGAAACGATGAAGATATTACCTTTACCAAGGGAGAAGTAATTCAGGAGGATACAGAACTTGGAACAGAGCAAGATGAAAGCTATAATTGAAGCCATTCTGTTCTCTATGGGAGAAGCAGTGGAAATAGAGAAGCTGTGCAGCGCGTTAGATGCTGACAAGAAAACTGTCAAAGCAGCGCTTGCTGAAATGCAGCAGGATTACGAAGCAGATGAACGTGGTCTTAAATTGATCGAGATCGATGGAACATACCAGCTTTGTACAAAGGAATTTGCATATGAGTATCTGATCAAGATCGTCTCAATTCCGAAGTCTTACAGACTTACGGATATTCAGCTTGAGACCTTATCCATTATTGCATACAAGCAGCCGATCACAAAAATTGAAATCGAAAAGATCCGTGGTGTGCAGTCAGACCATGCTGTAAACCGTCTGATCGAGGCAGGACTGGTAGAGGAAAAAGGTCGGCTTGCAACTCCGGGAAGACCGATCATTTTAGGTACGACGGATGAATTCCTGCGTCGTTTTGGTCTCTCTAAAAAAGACGATCTACCGCATATCGATGCAGAACAGCTTGAATCATTCAAACTGGAAGCAGAACAGGAGATCGGATACTTTGGCGAACAGATTCACGACGAAAATGAAGATGTCGAAGGACAGATCAAACTTGATCTTCCCGGAACAGAAGAAGAGCAGATGGAATCTTTTGAAGATATTGATGACGGCGATGAGATGATCGACGTAGGTGTATAGATTTTATGAAAAAAGTGACCGTGATCGGAGGGGGACCTGCAGGGATGATGGCCGCCATAACGGCAGCTGAAGCAGGAGCTTCCGTCACATTATTAGAAAAAAATGAAAAGCTTGGAAAGAAGCTTTATATTACCGGAAAAGGCAGATGCAACCTCACAAATACTTGTGAGCTGCCTGCTTTTTTTGACAATATCCCAAGAGGAGCGAAGTTCCTCTATAGTGCGATATATTCTTTTACTAATGATGATACCCTAAGTTTCTTTGAAGATGCAGGTCTTTCGTTAAAAGAAGAACGAGGCGGAAGGATCTTCCCGGTATCAGACAAATCATCAGATGTGATCAAGACATTGGAAAAGAGACTAAAAGAGACCGGCGTAAAAGTACGTTTAAAAACAGAGGTAAAAGATCTTTCTTCCCTGGATGCAGATGCGATCATCATTGCCACCGGAGGATTGTCCTATAAAAGTACCGGTTCAACAGGGGATGGTTTTCGCTTTGCCGAAACGCTTGGACATACGATCAAGGAACCTGTTCCTTCGCTGGTCCCGCTTCTTTGCGAAGACGCGTTTATCAAGGATCTCGAAGGCTTATCTTTAAGAAATATCAATGTTACAGTAACAGCAGACGGAAAAAAGATCTTCGAACAATTTGGCGAAATGCTCTTTACTTCAAATGGCGTCAGCGGACCGGTGATCCTTACCGCATCAAGTGAGATTGGCAGGATACTGAATCAGAAAAAGAAAGAGTTTTTGCTGCATATCGATCTGAAACCTTCGCTGTCGTTTGAACAATTAGATAAAAGGATTCTGAGAGATTTTGAAGCGGAGCAGAATAAAGCTTTCAAAAATTCGCTTTCCGGACTGCTTCCTGCTAAAATGATACCTGTGATCATTTTCCTTTCAGGAATTGATCCCTTCAAAAAAGTAAATGAGATCACAAGGGCAGAACGAACGAAACTCGCATCACTCCTTAAGGATCTGCCACTTCAGCTTGATAAAACAGCCGGCTTTGAACAGGCGGTGATCACATCAGGCGGAGTAAACCTAAAAGAAATTAATCCAAAGACGATGGAGTCGAAGAAGAATCCGGGCATATTTTTTGCAGGAGAAGTGATCGATGCAGATGCCTATACAGGTGGCTTTAATCTCCAGATCGCCTTTTCCACAGGAAGGGCAGCAGGAGAGGCAGCAGCAAAAGAATGAATGTGATTCAGGAAGGAAAGAATAATGAAACAGATCGCAATTGACGGACCGGCTGGAGCAGGAAAAAGTACGATCGCAAAACAGCTTTCAGCAGAACTTGGCTATGTTTATATCGATACCGGCGCAATGTACCGGACGATTGCTTTATATTGCCTGAAAAACAAGGCGGATTTGGAAAATGAAGAGCAGATTTCTGCTCTTTGCAGTGAGGCTGCTATTGATATCCGATATATTGACGGCGTGCAGCATATGTTCTTGGCTGAGGATGATGTCAGCGATGCCATCCGTACAGAAGAAGTCAGCCAGGCGGCATCTACGGTATCTAAATATCCGAAGGTCAGAACGCGTCTTGTGGAAATGCAGAGAGAACTGGCAAGCCAATATAATGTTGTTATGGACGGAAGAGATATCGGAACGCATGTCCTTCCGGATGCATCGCTTAAAATTTATCTGACCGCTTCTGTAGAGGTAAGAGCAGAGCGCAGATATAAAGAATACCTTGAAAAAGGTCTCCCCTGCGATCTTGAGGAGATGAAAAAAGATATCGCACAAAGAGATCACAATGATATGACAAGAGAGCATTCTCCTCTTAAAAAGGCAGAAGATGCCATTGAGGTAGATACTTCACACATGACGATCCCGGAAGTTGTTGAAAAAATCAGGGGGCTGATCAAATGAATGTGATTTTGGCTGAAACCGCAGGATTTTGTTTTGGCGTAGAACGGGCGATCAAGCTTGTTCACGAACAGATCGAAAAAGCGGACGGGAAAAGAAAAATATTCACCTATGGTCCGATCATTCATAATGCAGAGGTCGTAAGAGAACTCGAGGAAAAAGGCGTTTTCAGTGTGGACGGACCGGAAGATTTTGAACGGATCAAGGGCTCCGTACTGATCATCCGATCACATGGTGTTTCCAGGGACATTTATGAAAAAGCAAAAGCGAAGGACATTGAAATCGTGGATGCGACTTGTCCGTTTGTTAAGAAAATCCACAATATCGTAGATGAGGAAAGTCTTAATGGTAAGCATATTGTTATCATCGGAGACAGAAATCATCCGGAAGTTGCAGGAATTATCGGCTGGGCTCATGGCGATGTGGATGTGCTTTTAAACGAGGACGAGGCAGAAAAATTTACGATGAATGAAAAAAAGCCGATTTGCGTGGTTGCGCAGACGACTTTTAACCTTATGAAGTTTCAATATATAGTTGAAATCATTGAAAAAAAAGGGTATGATATAAACGTTATAAATACGATTTGCAATGCGACGCAGGCTCGGCAGAAAGAAGCTGAGTCTGTTTCAAGGGCAGTAGATGCAATGATCGTCATCGGAGATCCGAAGAGTTCAAACACGCAGAAACTGTACGATATCTGCAAAACGTATTGTAAGGATACTTACTATATACAGACAGTTAGAGATTTGGAACTCGCCAATCTGCAATCCGGTATTAGTGTAGGTATTACTGCCGGGGCCTCGACCCCAAACAATATTATTCAGGAGGTTTTTCTTAATGTCAGAGGAAAAAAGCTTTGATCAGCTGATTGATGAATCAATCAAAACAATACGTGCGGGGGAGATTGTGGAAGGCACTGTTATATCTGTAAAGCCTGATGAAATTGTACTTAACATCGGATATAAGTCAGACGGAATCATCACAAAGGAAGAGTACACAAACGATTCTTCAGTGGATCTTACCACAGTCGTTTCTGTAGGAGATCCTTTAGAGGCTAAGATTCTTAAGGTTAATGACGGTGACGGACAGGTTGCTCTGTCATATAAGAGAATCAGTGAAGAAAAAGCAAACAAACGCGTAGAAGAAGCTTTCGAGAACAAAGAAGTTCTTACCGTTAAAGTTGAAAAGATCACTTCCGGTGGTCTGATCACTGGCTTTGAAGGTGCAAAGATCTTCGTTCCTGCAAGCCTTGTATCAGATACTTTCGAAAAAGATCTGAACAAATATCTTGATCAGGAAATCGAAATCGTTGTTACAGAATTCAATCCTCATAAGAGAAGAGTTATCGGTAACAGAAAGAAACTTTTAATCGCTGCAAAGAACGAAAGAGCAAAAGAGCTTCTTGAGACACTGCAGGTAAATGATATCGTTGAAGGTGATGTAAAATCCGTTACGTCCTTCGGTGCATTCATTGATCTTGGTGGTGTAGATGGTCTCCTTCATATTTCTGAAATGAGCTGGGGACGTGTTGATACTCCGAAGTCTCTGTTCAGCGTTGGCGATAAAGTACGCGTATTCATTAAAAATATTGAAGACGGAAAGATTGCACTCAGCTGCAAATTCCCGGATCAGAACCCATGGGTTCTTGCAAGAGATAAATATGCTCCGGGAACAATCGTAAGCGGAAAGGTTGCAAGAATGGCTGATTTTGGTGCATTCATCGAATTAGAGCCGGGTATTGATGCTCTTCTTCATGTTTCCCAGATCTCCAAGAAACATGTTAAGAAACCGGCAGACGTTCTTACAATCGGACAGATCATTGATGCAAAGGTTGTTGACTTCAAGGAAGAAGAGAAAAAGATCAGCCTGAGCAGAAGAGATTTTGAAGATGATCTTGTTCCGGATGAAGTACCGGAAGAAGAAGCTCCTGCTGAAGAAACCGCTGAAGCTCCTGTAGAGGAAGCTCCAGTTGAAGCACCGGCAGAAGAAGTTGCCCCGGAAGCACCGGCAGAGGAAGAAGCAGCTGAATAAAGAATGAGAGTTATTGCAGGAAAAGCCAGGAGATTGACTTTAAAGTCAACTCCTGGCTTAGATACAAGACCGACAATCGACCGCATCAAGGAAACTTTATTCAATATCATCAATCCAAGAATAGAAGGCTGCGCCTTTCTGGATTTGTTCAGTGGGTCCGGCAGCATTGGAATCGAGGCACTCAGCAGAGGAGCTCGTATTTCTTTTTTTGTAGAGAAGAATTCGAAAGCCGTTAAATGTATTAACGAGAATCTTGCATTCACAAAACTTGCCGATCAGGCTGTTGTAATGCAAAAGGCGGCACTCAGTGCAATCCATGAGCTTTCGTTAAAAAAATGCAAATTTGATCTGGTCTACATGGATCCTCCATATCATGCAGGGCTTGAAGAAGAAACGCTTACAGCGCTTGCATCTTCCGGGATCATCGATGAAGATTCTCTGATCATTGTTGAAGCAGATAAATATACTACATTGGATTTTCTTGATAACTTAGGCTTTGAAATTATCAGAGAGAAAGTATACAAGACCAATAAACATTTTTTTATACAGCTCGGAGGAATTGAAAAATGAAAAAAAAGGCTATTTATCCGGGAACCTTTGATCCGGTAACATATGGCCATATTGATATTATTCAGCGTTCGGCGGAAATGGTAGATGAACTTATCGTTGGCGTGCTGACCAACAAAGGGAAGTCCCCGCTTTTTACTCCGGATGAGAGAGTAGAGATGCTCAAAGATGCAGTGAAGGATATCCCAAATGTCAAAGTCCTTGCTTTTGACGGCCTGCTCATCGAGTTTGCAAAAAAGCAAAAGGCAACGATCATTATCAGAGGTCTTCGTGCGGTTACAGACTTTGAGTACGAGCTGCAGATGTCCCAGACAAACAGAGTATTAAATCCTAAGGTTGATACCATCTTCCTTACTACTTCTTTGAAATGGGCATATTTAAGCTCAAGTACGGTAAAAGAAGTAGCAGCATTCGGTGGTGATATTTCAAAATTTGTACCTAAAAAAGTGGCAAGAAAAGTGATTGCCAGATATTCCTTAAATAAAAAATAATCGGAGAAGAGAACAATGAGCAAGATTGAACAGATTATTGCGGAGATTGAAGAGTTTATCGATGGATGTAAGTATCAGACTTTATCTAATACGAAGATCATCGTTAATAGAGACGAGCTGGAAGAGCTTCTTGCAGACTTAAAGCACTGCATTCCTGATGAGATTAAAAAATATCAGAGAATTATTGCAAACAGAGATGCGATTCTTAAAGATGCGCAGGATAAATCTGATGAAATGGTCCGCAAGGCAAATGAAATGACTTCCACACTTGTTTCTGAGCATGAGATCATGCAGCAGGCATTTAAAGAGGCAAATGCTGTTATTGAAGATGCAACTGCAAAAGCAGGAACGATCTTAGATAAAGCAACTACTGAAGCAAACGAAGTCAGACGTGCAGCTATGAAATATACGGATGATTCTCTTGCAAATATTCAGGAAATCTTATCCAGCTCCATCGAGGGCATGACTGTTAAATATGATGCACTGATCCGTTCTTTAGAGTCCAGTCTGGATATTACAACCCAGAACCGTAAAGCGCTTCATAATACACCTGCTCCGGAACCGGCAAAGCCGGCACCTGTTGTACAGGAAGAGCCACAGTATTTTGAAAATGACAATTACGACGACTTTGAAGGCTTCGATGAGGGATATGAGATCTATCCGGAAGAAGAGGATAACACCCCTTATGAAGAGCCAATCTACGGAAAACATAATCCGGCGAAGATGACGATCGAGGATGCTTTATATAAAGGAGATGTCGATGCCAGCGAGTTCACACAGCCGCCGAGTAACGATGTTGAAGAGATAACCGATTTCAACTTAGACATCAGTGATTTTTAAGTAATGAGAAAAACGCCAGGTGAAACGCCTGGCGTATTTTAAATACTGTGAAATGGAATAAAGAAATTTGTTTTAATTTCACTTTTCAGAAAAGAGGACAACAATGAGAACGACAGCATTAGAAGAATTTAAGAAAATCAGCGCAGTTCCGAGAAGGTCTTATTATAATGAGAAGATCGTGGCTTTTTGCCTGGAGCATGCGAAGGAATTAGGGCTTGAGACCTACTATGATGAAAAAAATATGAATGTTCTGATCCGCAGACCTGCAGCAAAAGGAAAAGAGGATCATCCGGGCATTGTACTTCAGGGGCACCTCGATATGGTAGAACAGACAGATCCGGACATTCAGCATGACTGGGACAACGATGGGCTTGAACTGGTCATCGACGGAGATACGCTGAGTGCAAATGGTACGACACTTGGAGCAGACAATGGAGTTGCGGCGGCAATCGCTTTTGCACTTCTTCAGGATGAAACGCTTCAAAATCCACCGCTTGAAGTATTGCTTACTACGAATGAAGAGGTTGGAATGGACAGTGTCAAAGATGCGGATCTATCCTACCTTAAAGGAAAATATCTCTTCAATTTAGATGGCGGTGAAGAAGGCTGCTTCGTTACAGGATGCTGCGGAGGACAGACTCTTAAGATCAGTATCCCAGAGGAAAGAGAAGATGTAAGCGGCAGCGCATACACACTTACTGTGACTGGACTTAACGGCGGACATTCCGGTATTGAGATCGGAACCGAGCGCGCTAATGCAATTAAACTGTTAGGCCAGCTCCTTTTTGATCTATCTAAAAAATACAATGTATATATTGCGGATATTACGGCGGAAGGCAAGGATAATGCAATTTCGAAAGAGGCATGCTGTGACATTATCATCAAAGATGTACATGATGCAGCTTCGGTAGGCATGCTGCTTTCAGAAAGTGAGAAGAAACTCCAGAAGATCTTCCGTATGGCAGATACTGGTCTTAAAGTAAAATTTGATGCCAAAGGAAATACGGAAAACTGCAAAGCCTATACACTTGAGCAGAGCAAAAAGATTGTTGCTTTATTGGAAAACCTCCCGTTTGGCGTTTTACACCATGACCAGAGTCTTGATGGCAATATCGAAACTTCCTGCAACTTAGGATTGATTGAAAAAGATGATCATCAAAATGCAATTGTTGCTTCTATCCGAAGCTCCGTTGCAGAAAGGATCACAGAAGTTGCAGATAGCATCAAAGCACTTGCATCACTTTGCGGAGCAAGCGTGGAAAGTGACGGAAAAGCATATCCTGCATGGCTGCCGGATCCATCCTCTCCGTTGATCCCGCTCTTTAAGAATAAGTATAAAGAGATGTACGGAAAGGAAGCGTCTGCAGGTCCGATCCATGCCGGCCTTGAATGCGGCTATATCTTATTAAACTCAAATCTCGAAGCTGCGATTTCAACAGGACCTGATATTTCGAATGAACATACTACAAAAGAATCCTTGTCCATCGGATCTTTAGAGAGAACTTACGAATTTATTAAGGCAGTGATCGAGAGCGTATGAGATTTTTAAATATAGCAAGTGGCAGTACAGGAAATGTCACTTATATCGGAAGCGACCATACGCATATTCTGGTTGATAGCGGTATCAGCAGGAAGCGGATACTTGCAGGTTTAAATGAAGCAGGACTAACGCTTCAGGATATCGATGCGATCCTGATCACGCATGAGCACATGGATCATATCTCTTCACTTGGTGTTTTAGAACGGACTAGGGAGATTCCGGTTTATGCATCTGAAGGAACGATCCGGGAAATATTACGGTCAAACAGTATCGGAAACTTCAACACAGATGTTTTACACAGTGTCAAAATTGACACAGCGTTTGAAATAGGGGACCTTAAGATAAAGCCGTTAAAGGTCGATCATGATGCAAAAGAGCCGGTGTGCTACCGTATCGAGCAAGGCACTAAAAGCTGCGCGATCGTAACTGACCTTGGGGAATATAACGAGTATCTCATGGAAAACTTAAAAGGACTGGATCTTTTGATGCTGGAGTCCAACCATGATATCAGGATGCTCGAGACCGGCCCGTATCCATATCCGCTCAAGATGAGGATCCTTGGAAAATACGGACATTTGTCAAATGAGAATTCCGGAGAGTTTTTATCGAAACTGCTGCATGATGATATCCGGCATATTCTGCTTGGACATATCAGCAGGGAAAATAATACCAGGGAACTTGCCAAACTGGCAGTTGAAAATGAGGTAGATGCCGCAGATAATAAATATAAAGCAGGGGATTTTGAAATTAAAACGCTCAGACATGATGCGGCTTCAGAAATCTTAGAAGTATAAAGGAGACAGCGTATGAAGGTTACAGGAATCATTGCAGAATACAATCCGTTCCACAATGGACATGAATATCATATTCAAAAGAGCAAGGAACGTTTAAAGAGCGATTATACGATCGTCGTTATGAGCGGCAACTATGTACAAAGAGGCGCTCCGACGATCATTGATAAATATTCAAGAGCAGAGATGGCACTTCGTGCCGGCGCAGATCTTGTTCTGGAACTGCCGACCTGCTTTGCAACAGCAAGCGCTGAGTATTTTGCATATGGCGGAGTCGCAATCTTAGATAAGCTGAATCTGGTTAGTGATCTTTGCTTCGGAACAGAAAGTCTTGATGTTTTAGATCCGCAGGATTCTTCTGAGCAGGTTGATGAGGCCGTCCGTGATCTTACCGGCCAGTTTGGAAAGATTGCTGATATCTTAGTCGATGAGCCGGAAGAGTTTAAAGAAGTTTTAAAACAGGGACTTAGAGAAGGATTAAGCCATGCAGCTGCAAGATCAAAAGCTGTCGGTGAGATCCTTGGAGAAGCGTATGTAACTGTCATGGAAACGTCGAACAATATTTTAGGCGTTGAATACATGAAGGCGATCAGAAAACTCGGAAGTTCCATTAAACCGGATCCGGTACCGAGAAGACTTTCCAGCCATAATGACATGACGATCAACGAAGGCTTTTCTTCTGCAACGGCAATCAGAAATGCAATCTATAATAAATATGATATGCACGCATTAGGCTCAACGGTTCCGGAATATGCCCTTGAAATCTTAATGGACCGCTATCTGGTTTCATTCCCGATCTTCCGCGATGATTTTTCACTTGTTCTCGGAACAGAACTCTTAAAAGCGAAAGAAAGTGCAGATCTTACAAAGTACTTTGGTGTGTCGGAAGATCTTGCAAACCGAATTTTAAATCTCAGAGATGATTTTAAGACCTTTGTTGAATTCAAGGACGAAATTGCGACTAAGAATATCAACAGAGCTACATCGAGCAGAGCACTTATGCACATTGCGCTTGGAATCACTGATGCAGATATGCAGGATATGTACAATAAAGACAGTATCAAATATGTAAAAGTCTTAGGCTTCAGAGAAGAGTCAAAAGCGCTTTTAACGGAACTTAAGAAGTCTGCAGATGTGAAACTGGTTACAAAACTGGCGGACGCTGTTCGCGAAGGGGCAGATAAGATGCTTCTTCAGAACATTGAAGCGGACAGAATGTACCGGATGGTTGCAATGAACAAGTTTGGCGAGAATCTCAAAAATCCATTCAGCGAGGAAATAGTTATTATATAACGCGTATAACAACTAGAGTGAATATAACAAGCATAACGAGTGGAACAAAAGAGAAAACGCCTGTACTTTAGTCAAAAAATTGTATAGGAAAAAATACATCTTTGAGGTTGAAATTGCCTTACAAATGTATACAATGTAGAGGACGCAAAAAGGACAATTTAAGAACTCACGGAGCAATGCCGTGAGTTCATTCATGAAAGGATGAAGATCATCATGGCTTTTATTGACGAACTGATATCCAGAGCGAAAGCAGACAAAAAACGTATTGTTCTGCCGGAACCGATGGATAAAAGAACATTTGAGGCAGCAGAGAAGATTTTAGCACAGGACATCGCAGACCTGATCATTATCGGAACACCGGAAGAAATTGAAAAATATGGTGCTGGATACGATATTTCCAAGGCAACAATCGTTGATCCTTTTAATGATCCTAACAAACAGAAATATATTGATAAGTTTGTAGAACTCCGTGGTGCAAAAGGTGTTACACCGGAGTCTGCAAAAGAACAGATGGAAAAAGATTACATGTACTATGCATGCCTGATGTGCAAATGCGGGGATGCAGATGGTGCTGTTTCAGGCGCATGCCATTCCACAGGAAATACGATCAGACCGGCGCTTCAGCTGCTTAAGACCAAACCAGGTGTCAGCGGAGTATCGGGCTTTTTTATTATGGAAGTTCCGAATTGCGAACTTGGCGAAAACGGACTTTTCGTATTTGCTGACTGCGCAGTTAACCCGGATAATGATGCAGATAAAATGGCAGAGACTGCAGGTCTTTCTGCTGAAAGTTTTGAAGCATTTATCGGTGCAAAGGCAAAAGTTGCTCTTCTTTCTTTCTCTACAAAAGGTAGTGCAAAACACGACCGTGTTACCATGGTTCAGGAAGCAGCTGCAAAAGCAAAAGAAAAATATCCGCAGTATGAGATTGATGGTGAACTTCAGCTTGATGCCGCTTTAGTAGCAGAGGTTGGAGAACTGAAGGCTCCGGATTCTAAAGTTGCAGGACATGCTAATACTTTAGTATTCCCGGATCTTGAGTCTGGAAACATTGGATATAAATTAGTACAGAGACTGGCAAAAGCAAATGCTTATGGTCCGATCCTTCAGGGTCTTTCCATGCCGGTTAATGACTTAAGTCGTGGCTGCTATGCAGACGATATCGTCGGCACTGTTGCAATGACAGCTATCCAGGCACAGATGGCAAAATAATAATTCGTACCTAAAAAACATTTAATATATTGGGAGAAAAACAATGAAAATTTTAGTTATCAATTGCGGTAGTTCATCACTGAAATATCAGCTGATCGATTCTGAATCTGAGCAGGTCTTAGCAAAAGGTCTTTGCGAGAGAATCGGAATCGAAGGCAGTATGTTCACATATCAGAAACCTGGCTGTGACAAGATCGTTAATCAGATCGATCAGCCGGATCACAAGAAGAGTATTTCTATCGTATTAGATGCTCTGACAGACAAAGAAAACGGCGTTATTGCTGATCTTTCCGAGATCGGTGCAGTCGGACACAGACTGGTACACGGCGGTGAGGAATTTGCAGCATCCACTCTGATCACTGATGAAGTTATCAAAGTAGTAGAAAGCTGCAACGATCTTGCACCTCTTCACAACCCGGCAAACATCATTGGTGTTAACGCATGCCGCGAGCTGATGCCGGAAACTCCGATGGTTGGTGTATTTGATACTGCTTTCCATCAGACAATGCCTGCAGAAGCATATATCTATGGTATTCCATATGAATATTACAAAAAAGACAAAGTAAGAAAATACGGTTTCCACGGAACATCTCATGCATTTGTATCTAAGAGAACAGCTGAAATCTTAGGTCTTGATTATGACAAAGCAAAGATCATCGTTTGCCACCTTGGAAACGGTGCTTCCATCTGCGCAGTAGATGGCGGAAAATCTGTTGAAACTTCCATGGGTCTTACACCGCTTATGGGTCTTGTAATGGGAACCCGTTCCGGTGAGATCGATCCTGGTGTTATGGAATATCTTGGAAAGAAAGAAAACCTTTCCTTCGAAGAGATCATGACAATGCTGAACAAAAAATCCGGTATCTTAGGAATCAGCGGCATTTCTTCTGACTTCCGTGATATCGACGCTGCAATCGAAGATGGAAATGAGCAGGCACAACTTGCAAAAGATGTATTCGTACACAGAGTAGCAAGCTATGTTGGTGCATACATTGCAGTTATGAACGGTGTAGATGCGATCGTATTTACTGCAGGTGTTGGTGAAAATGATCCTGGCGCAAGAGCAGACATTATGAAGCATTTCGGTTATGTTGGAGCTTATATTGATCCTGAGAAAAACAATGTCCGCGGAAAAGAAACCATCATTTCCACAGACGACTCCAAGGTTAAAGTTCTCCTTGTTCCGACAAACGAAGAGCTTATGATTGCAAGAGATACCAAGGCAATCGTAGATGGCCTGAACAAATAATCTTGAAAAATCAATAAAAACTTGAGTTTTATGCCAGAAAGTGCTTGCAAATACTGGATAAAGAGAGTATATTGATACAAGATTTTATGAAAGTAACTGTAAACGAGCGGACCAAAGCGGTCCGCTCGAATTACGATTATGGGAAAGAGGATATATGGGCGCTGGAAAGAACGCAGGAATTGAAGAGAAAACTGAAGCCTTGATCTTGCCGGTCATCGAACAGCTTGAAGGCGGTATCTTTGAAATTGTCGATGTGGAGTATGTGAAAGAAGGAAGCAGTTGGTACCTCAGGGTCTATGTCGATAAAGAAGGAGGCATCGCGATCAATGACTGTGAGCTGATCAGTAAGGCCATCGAGCCGGTACTCGACGAGAAGGATCTGATTTCGGATGCCTATATCTTAGAAGTCAGCTCCCCGGGTCTTACAAGAGCTTTGAAGAAAGAGCGGGACTATAAACGCAATATTGGAAAGCCCGTTGAAGTCCATCTTTATAAGCCTGTAGAGATCGACAAAGATAAAGTAAAGCTCTTTATCGGAGACCTGATCTCATATGACGATGAAAAGATCGTTCTGGATATTGGAGAAACGAAAGAAGAACTTGTGGAACTTTTAAGATCTAATATCTCAGTGATCAAACAATATGTAGTTTTTTAATGGGAATCCGTTTTATAAAGCGGATGCTTGAAAATAGAAATTAAGGAGAAAAAACATGGCAAGCGAATTAATTGAAGCCCTCGAGATTCTGGAGAAGGAAAAAGACATCAGCAGAGAATCCATTATCGGAGCAATCGAAAACGCGCTGGTGACAGCCTACAAAAACCAGTATAAGAAAAAGGACAGCATTCTGGCAGCAGAAAATGTATTTGCGAAAGTAAATGAAGAGACCGGAGAGTTTTATGTTTACGCTGAAAAAACAGTCGTAGAAGAAGTTGAAAACTCTCTGCTTGAGATTTCTCTTGAAGATGCACGCAGCATCTACCCGCAGTGCCAGGTTGGTGAAGTTGTGCGTTTAGCTGCAGAATCAAAAGAGTTCAGCCGTATTGCAACACAGAATGCAAAGAACGTTTTAATGCAGAATCTGCGCGAAAGAGAAAAAGACAATGTTTATGAAGAGTTCCTTGCAAAGGAAAAGGGCATTGTTACAGGTATCGTACAGCGCTTCAATGATCAGAGCATTACAATTAATTTAGGAAAAGCCGATGGTATTTTAAATGAAAATGAGCAGGTAAAAGGAGAAAGACTTCGTGCCGGCGAAAGAATCAAGGTCTATGTCCTTGAAGTACGCAATACGAAAAAATCCCTGCGCATCTTAGTTTCCAGAACCCATCCGGAACTTGTCAGAAAACTTTTTGAGTCTGAAGTTGCAGAAGTTAAAGATGGAACTGTTGAGATCATGGCAATCGCACGTGAGGCAGGAAGCAGAACAAAGATGGCTGTATGGTCCAATGATCCGGACGTAGATCCGGTTGGCGCTTGCGTTGGTATGAACGGAATGCGTGTTAATGCAGTCGTTTCCGAACTTAAAGGCGAAAAGATCGATATCATTAACTGGTCTGATAACCCGGCAATCCTGATCGAGAATGCCCTGAGCCCGGCAAAGGTCATCTCCGTTCTTGCAGATGCAGAAGAGAAGACTGCAACTGTAATCGTTCCGGATTATCAGCTTTCCCTTGCAATTGGTAAAGAAGGTCAGAATGCAAGACTGGCTGCAAGACTTACTGGATTTAAGATCGATATCTTAAATGAAACCCAGGCAGCTGATATCTTAGATGAGATTTATGAAGGCGATTTCGAAGGCGAAGAATCAGAAGCTGAAGAGTTCATTGATGCAGCAGAAGAAGCAGCTGAGGCAGATGCAGCAGAAGATGTGATCTCTGATGAAGAGTAAGCTTTTCGGAATGCTGGGGCTTGCCGCGAAAGCCGGAAAAGTCGTTAGCGGTGAGTTTTCGGTAGAAAAAGCAATAAAAGAAAGAAGCGCACATCTGGTGATCCTTGCAGAAGACGCTTCGGATAATACAAAAAAACATTTCAGTGACATGTGCAGTTACCGAAATATTCCAATCCTGTTTTTTGGAACAAAAGAAGAACTTGGCAATTGCATCGGAAAGAGTTTTCGTGCAAACCTTGCTCTTACCGATCAGGGATTTGCCAAAAGCATTATAAAAAAACATGAGCAGGAGCAATCATTAGGAGGAAAAGAAGTTTGAGAATTCACGAATTAGCAAAAGAAATCGGCGTTGATAACAAAGTGATCGTTGAGTTTCTGAAAAATGCGGGAGCAAATGTGAAGAGTCACATGAGTGCTTGTCCGGAGGATATGATCGATAAGGTCCGGGCAAAATTCGGAAAAGGAGAGGCAGCGAAGGCACCGGCGGAAGAACCGGCGAAGGCCAGCGGCATTAAAGCGGTCGCTGTTCCGGATTTTATTGCCAAAGAACAGCCAAAGACTGTTCCTACACGCACCGCTGACGGAGAAAAGAATGAAGACGGCGGAAAACAGATCGCTAAGATCGAAGCGAAAAAAGCTGCTTTAGAAAAAGCCGATGAAGCGGAAGAAACTCCGAAGAAGAAAAAGAAAATCATTGCCGTGTTTAACCCGCAGAATTCAAACACGGAAAAAGGACGTGCTATGGCAAAGGCACAGAGAGAAGAGAAGAAGGCTCAGGATAAGCCGAAGAAACCTCTTCCAAGTGAAGTGCGCCCTGCAAAAGACAGAACTCCTGATGATGAAGAAAAAACTGTAAAGAAAATACTTCCAAGCCAGCGCCGTCCGGCAAGAGACAGAATTCCGGATGATGAGCTTGCTGAGATGAAAGCAAAAGAGGAAGAGGCTAAGAAAGCAGCAGAACTGAAAGCTCAGGAAGAAAAAGCAGCAGAAGAAGCAAAGGCACAGGAAGAAGCTGCAAAGAGCGAGGCAAAAGCTGAACAGCCGAAAGTAGAGGAAAAAGCTGCTGAGCCTAAGAAAGAAGAAGCTCCGCAGAAGAAGGAAAGCGAAGCTGTAAAATCCTTGCGCGAAAAAATCGTAAAAGGAACGGTTTCTGTTTCTGACATCCAGATCAGCCGCGGAACTAAAGACAAAGGCAAAGGTCAGGATGGAAGACGTCCAAATAAAGACGGAAGAGATGGAAGAGGCCAGCAGGGTCGTCCTCAGCAGGGACAGAATCGTCCTGGTCAGCAGCCACAGGGTGGCGGAAAAGCTGCTCCGGCATCTGATTCTAAAGGCAAAGGAAAAGGCGGCAAACAGAAAGGTAAATACGAGAAACAAAAAGGCGATAAGTTCGAAAGATTAGAGAACGAGCGCTTTGCTCAGCGTCAGCAAAAGACTGTAAAAGAAGAGCCGGAAGAGGAAATTAAGGTAATCACACTTCCTGAGAACATTTCAGTTAAAGAGTTTGCTGCGAAGCTGAAAATGCAGCCGGCAGCTCTGATCAAAAAACTGTTCCTTCAGGGCCAGGTTCTTACCGTAAATGATATCTTAGACTTTGAAACAGCAGAGGCAATCGCTCTTGACATGGATATCCTTGTTGAGAAGGAAGTTGAAATCGACTACATCGAAGAACTTCTGAAAGAAGAGGAAGAAGACGAGAGCAAACTTGTGAAACGTCCTCCGGTTGTCTGTGTAATGGGTCACGTTGACCATGGTAAAACCTCCCTGCTTGATGCAATCCGTAAAACCAATGTGATCGCAAAAGAGGCAGGTGGTATTACCCAGCACATCGGTGCATATATGGTTCAGCTTCCAAGTGGAGAAAAACTGACCTTCCTTGATACACCGGGACACGAAGCATTTACATCTATGAGACTTCGTGGTGCGATGGCAACGGACGTTGCAATCTTAGTAGTTGCTGCTGATGACGGTGTTATGCCGCAGACAGTTGAAGCGATCAACCATGCAAAGGCAGCAGGCATCCATGTGATCGTAGCAGTTAACAAGATCGATAAACCGGGTGCAAATATAGATAAAGTAAAACAGGAACTTTCCGAGCATGATCTTGTGCCGGAAGACTGGGGCGGAAATACCATTTTCGTTCCGGTATCTGCAAAGACAGGAGAAGGTATCCAGGAACTCTTAGAGATGGTAATCCTCGATACAGAAATTCTCGAGCTGAAAGCAGATCCTGACCGTAAGGCAAGAGGTCTTGTTATTGAAGCAAAACTTGATAAAGGAAGAGGTACTGTTGCAACACTGCTTGTACAGAAAGGTACCTTGAAAGTCGGCGATCATATCGCAATGGGCGAAAGCTATGGTAAAGTCCGTGCGATGTTAAATGACCGCGGAGAGAAAGTAAAATCTGCTGCTCCATCTACACCTGTTGAGATCACAGGTCTTAATGGTGTTCCGAATGCAGGTGAAGTATTTGTTGCCTTTGATAACGATAAAGAGGCAAAAGCATTTGCAGCAGTCTTCGTTGAAGAGAACAAGAAGAAACTGCTTGCTGGAACCAGAAAGAAGACAAACCTTGACGATCTCTTTGATCAGATGAAAGCCGGTGAACTCAAAGAACTTGAGATCATCATTAAAGCTGACGTTCAGGGTAGTGTGGAAGCAATTAAGGATTCCTTAGAAGAATTGTCCAACGATGAAGTTGTTGTAAAAGTTATCCATTCAGGCGTTGGTAATGTTAACGAATCTGATGCAATTCTTGCTAGTGCATCGAATGCGATCATTATTGCGTTCAACGTACAGGCGGATGCTGTCGCAAGAGATACGATCGAGCACGAAAAAGTTGATATGCGTACCTATAATGTCATCTATAACGCAATCGATGATGTAGAAAATGCAATGAAGGGTATGCTTGAGCCGATCTACGAAGAAGTCGTAACCGGACATGTGGAAGTACGTCAGACATTCAAGGCATCAGGCATTGGTGTGATCGCTGGATCTTATGTCCTTGACGGTACTGTTCAAAGAGGTGCGAAGATCCGCTTAAGTCGTGACGGAGAGCAGATCTTCGAAGGTAATTTAGCATCCCTTAAGAGATTCCAGGATGACGTAAAAGAAGTCCGCAGCGGTTATGAATGCGGTATCGTTCTGGAAGGATTCCAGGATATTAAAGAAGGCGACCAGATGGAAGCTTATATCATGAAGGAAGTGCCAAGAAGCTAATGAGAAAAAATTCTGTTAAAAATATCCGGATCAACTCTGAGGTTATGAAAGAACTTTCACAGATCATCCGGGAAACAAAAGATCCACGCATTCATCCGATGACAAGTGTTGTTGCGGTTGATGTGGCTACAGATCTTAAAACCTGTAAAGTATATGTTTCGGTCCTTGGAAATGAAGAGGACCGTGACAGTACTGCGAAAGGTCTTAAAAGTGCGGAAGGGTTCATCCGCCGCGAGCTTGCGCATCGTCTCAACATGCGTAATACTCCGGAACTGACCTTCATCATGGATACCTCCATTGAAGATGCAATGGCGATGATGAAAAAAATTGATGAGGTGACCGGCAATAATGCCTAAAATGAAAGACTTTTTAGAAAATGTAAACTCCCTTTGTATTACAGGGCATGTACGACCGGACGGCGACTGCGTCGGCTCTTGTTTAGGTCTTTTTCTGTATGTGAAGAAGAACTATCCTGGGGTCGATGTTCAGCTTTATTTAGAAGAACCGAGCGAAAAACTTGCATTTCTTAAAGGCTTTGAGCAGATTAATTCTTTTTATCCGGACCACGAGGCCTTTGATCTGATGATCTGTTTAGATAGTGCCAGCCGCGAGCGTATCGGAAAAGCAGAGAAGTATTTTAAAAACGCAAAGCATACAGTCAATATTGACCATCATGTTTCCAATACGATGTTTGCAGATGAAAACTATGTAGATGGACAGTCTTCTTCTGCAAGTGAGGAAATCTATAAATTTATGGATGCAGCGCTGATAAACCGGGATGTTGCTATCGCGCTCTATACCGGAATCATCTATGATACCGGAGTTTTTAAATATCCTTCCACATCTCCTTTGACGATGCAGATCGCGGGGGAATTGATGAAACATGATATTCCGACCGACCGTATCATCGATGAAAGTTTTTACGCAAAGACCTACGAGGAAAACAAAATCTTCGGCTATGCTGTCTTAAACAGCCATCTGGCCTTCGACGGCAGGGTGATTTATTCCACGATCACACAGAAGGAATTAAAGGAATTTGGTGTTTCCTCCAAAGAACTCGAAGGAATCGTATCCCAGCTCCGCCTTACAAAAGGTGTGATAGCTTCTGCCTTTTTATATGAGACAACGGCAGGCGATATTAAACTGAGTCTCAGGTCGATCGCGCCTTTTGATGTGAATATGATCGCACAGCAGTTTGGAGGCGGCGGACATGTCCGTGCAGCCGGAGCAACACTTAAAGGAACGCTCGAGGAAAGTGTCACTCAGGTTTTAGCAGCAATGGAAAAGAATCTATGAAAAACGGAGTGATCAATGTATATAAAGAGGCCGGAATGACTTCTTTTCAGGTGGTGTATCAAATCCGAAAACTCACTGGAGAGAAAAAGGTCGGTCATACGGGGACGCTGGATCCGGATGCGACAGGCGTTCTTCCTGTTTGTATTGGAAAGGCTACGAAGCTTGTGGACTCTTTGATGGATAGTGATAAAGAGTATAGAGCAAAAATGCTATTTGGAAGAAAAACTGATACACAGGACATATCCGGTGAAATCCTGGACTTTATGGAAAACAGGGAAGTCCACCGTGTTTTGAAGGAAAAAGAGAAAAGTATAAATAAACTTTCCGGAGATATTGCGATTCCTTCTGTTTTACAGGAGACCTTTCAAAAATTTACCGGAAAGATCGAGCAGCTTCCTCCAATGTATTCCGCGGTGAAGGTGGGCGGAGTGAAACTGGTCGATGCAGCGCGAAAAGGAAAAGAAATAGAGCGCAAAAGACGGTCGGCTTTCATTTATGAAATAAAAGATATTTTAGTTTCCGGATGGGAACAAGACGAAGAGCCGCTTACAGCGGAGTTTACGGTCAGTTGTTCGAAGGGAACTTATATCAGGACCTTATGTGAGGATATGGGAGAGTACTTAGGCATACCAGCTTGTATGGAAACGCTTGAGAGGACCAGGACCAGCGGGATGGATCTAGGTACGGCTCATACACTTAGTGAAATCCAAAAGACAAAAGATGCGGGGAAACTTGAAGATTTAATCATCCCAACCGACCATTTTTTGACGAACTTTCCGTCACTTACGGTAACGGATGAGGCTGTAAGAAAACTGCTTTTTGGAAACTATCTTTCTGAAGAAGAAATTGAAAGCAGGGAAGAAGCTAAGGAACTGCGCTACAGGGTCTATGACAGAAAAGGGACTTTTTACGCTCTGTACTATTTTGACCCAAAAGATAATTGGTACAAATGCGAAAAAATGTTTATAGATGAACCGCAGCATTAGAGAAAAAAGTGAAACTGATTACAGACATTGAAAACATACAACTGAATCATACGATCGTTACGCTTGGAAAGTTTGATGGAAACCATATCGGTCATCAGCTTTTATTTGAGACCGCTGTTAATAAAAAAGAAGAAGGGGACAGTGTAGTAATCTTCACATTTTCTGTTCCGCCGGCAAAAGTGGTCGGAAAAGATGAAACACAGACACTTCGAACCATCCAGACACATGGGGAGCGAATCCTTCAGGACTATCCGAATGGTGTGGATTACGTGGTCGAATTCCCCTTTAACGAAAAGACCAGAAGTATGTCACCTGAGAAGTTTGTAAAGAATATCCTTGTTGATAAGCTTGGGGTCAAGACAATCGTTGTAGGAGAAGACTTTCGCTTTGGAAAAGACAGAGCCGGAAGCGTTGTTACGCTTCAAGAGATGGGAAAAGAGTATGGCTTTGAGGTGATTGCGCTTAAAAAAGTAACATATCAAGTCAAGGACAAAGAAGAAGCACAGGAAGTCAGTTCCACGCTGATCAAAGAAGAAATCCAAAAGGGCAATATGGAAGATGTCAATGCGATGCTTGGCTGTCCTTTTGCTGTAACGGGCGAAGTACTTCATGGCAAGCATTATGGAAGGACGATCGGGTTTCCGACGATCAATCTTTCTGTGCCGGAAGATAAGATCATGCCTCCGAATGGAGTGTATGCAACAAAGGTCTGCTTTGATGGAAGAACGCTTCCATCAATCACGAATGTAGGAGTTCGTCCGACCTTTGACGATGGAGAGCAGAGAACGGTAGAGACCAACATTTTTGATTTTAACGAAGATATCTACGGCAAGATTGTACGCGTCGATTTTTATAAATTTATCCGTCCGGAAAGAAAATTTGCTTCCGGTCAGGAATTAATGGAAGAAATTCAGAGAAATGTAGTCGAGGTGAGAGACTACTTTGACAAATAGCTCTTCTGAAAGAAGCAACATGAAAGCAAAAAACGAAAATCAACAATTAAAGAGTTCCGGGATTCTTGTACTTGCCTCACTGATCTGGGGCATTTCCTTTGCATTCCAGAGCATGGGAGGAAAGGCGCTGGGTGCCTATACCTTTAATTCTGCCCGGCTTTTGCTTGGAGCACTCATGCTGTTCATCATTACCCGGTTTTCAGATAACTGGGGGATCTCAAAACGCCCGGTTACAAGAGAAGAGAAAAAACTGCAGTTTACGACCGGGCTTCTTTGCGGGATCTTTCTATGTATCGCAACAAACTTACAACAGGTAGCTTTAAATCTGGGATCCGCAGCAGGGAAGGCAGGTTTCTTAACGGCGACCTATATCCTGATGGTGCCGCTGATCTGTCTTTTCTTTAAACAGATGTGCGGATGGAATGTCTGGGTGGCAGTTGCGATTGCGTTAGTTGGATTATATTTTCTGTGCATGCAGGGAGCTTTTTCTTTTTCCACTCCGGATATTTTACTGCTACTTTGTGCACTTGGGTTTTCTCTTCAGATCCTTGTGATCGATCGAAGAGGACAAAAAGTGGATTCTTTGAGGCTGTCCGGCATGCAGTTTCTGGTAGCAGGCGTTATAACCTTGTTTCCGGCTGTGTTTCTTGAAATTATTCCATATGAAGGCGGCTTTTCTGCCTGGGCCGGTCTCTGGACATCCGGCAGTATGTGGATCAGTCTTCTATACATGGGAATTATGAGCTGCGGTGTGGCATATACCTTGCAGATCTTTGGCCAGAAGGGGCTTCAGCCGGCAATCGCTTCGGTATTGATGAGTCTTGAGGCTGTATTCTCTGTATTATTTGGTTGGATCATTCTCGGAGAAAAACTTTCCGGCAGGGAACTCTTCGGCTGCCTTCTTATCTTTGTGGCAGTCATTCTGGCACAGCTCCGTTTCAATAAAACAAATAATGACACAGTGTAAAATTCTGCTTAAATACATTTTCGACAGATTGTTGATGTTGCACAATAAATTGTACAACATGCAAAAAAGTATTTGCATATTTTGAGGGTTTAGTATACAATGCACGCAGAGGGGGAATTTGGGCTTTGGTCCGAATTTCTCCTTTTACTCATTAATAAGAAATAACGTCGGGGGAATTATTATGACGAGTAATCAGATCAGTATCTTTTTGGCAATGACGGAGAATCTCAGCTTTTCCAAGACAGCTGAAGAATTCTACATCACACAGCCTACTGTAAGCAGACAGATCAGTATGTTGGAAGAAGAATGGGGTGTGCGCCTGTTTGAGCGCAATAAACGTCATGTCAGCATTACGAAAGCCGGTCAGCTTATGGCAGAAATCTGTAAAGAGAATCGTAAGAAACTTGACAGTGGATTAAATCGAGCAAGAAAGTACAAAAAGTAATGTGACCCGAGAAAATAGTTATGAAAGGAAAGCACATCAAAAGTCTGGTGTGCTTTTTTATTTGGTAAAGTTTGCAGCTTGTTGCATGCGGTATTTTGATTTGATAAAATAATGTACCAGGTAATACCAAACAAGATTCTGTAAGACGGAGGCTCTATGGCTGAAAAAAGAGTAGTATCACAGGATACAGAAAGCAAGCAGGAACATGTTTATAACAAATTAAAAAAGGACATTCTGGATGGAAAATTTCCGCCAGGTTCTTCAATGGTGGAGCGAAAACTCTGCGATATTTATAATGTCAGTAGATCGCCAATCCGAAATGCACTTCAGCGGCTTGTACGGGATGGCCTGGTTGCTTTTATTCCGGGAAAGGGAATGATCGTTCCCGAGATTACGATCGAGGATATCTTCGAAATCTATGATATGATGGAGCTTTTCCAGATTTATGCGATACGAAGATCTGCAGGTAAAATGAATAAAGTCAGTTTGAATACCTTGGAAAATATCCTGCTGAATATTCGGACCTCGCTTGATCAGGAAAACATTCCGGGAGCCATCCAGTGGGATGTGAAGTTCCATGAATTTCTGGTAACGCTTTCCGGCAGCACAAGGCTGAAACAGTTTCATGATCAGATCCATAATCAGATAGAGCGTTTTCTTTCTTATACATTAGAAGATACACAGCTGGCAGAAAGATCTTATCTGGAGCATCGCAATATTTATAATTGTCTTGCAGAGGGGGATCTGGATGGTGCAGAAGATGCGATCAGCCAGCATTACTCCAATACAAAGCAGTATTATATTAATCGTCTTTTACGAGAACATCTTTAATTGCAATCTTTTTAGCGAATGCTATAATAAAAACACTGGCGGGGTTAGTACATCGGTAGTATGCGAGCTTCCCAAGCTCGAGAGGCGGGTTCGATTCCCGTACCCCGCTTAAAAGCAGAGGATACTCGAAAAGAGTATCCTCTGTTCAGGTCAGAATGCGAAGTGTCTAAAAAAAAACATTGGAATCTTGTGTCCGAAAAATGAGACTTCAGAAAGGGAAAAATGAAAGCCA
>CAMODY010000004.1 GCA_946611595.1 uncultured Clostridia bacterium
ACTTGATCAACGATAGGCATTTCAACTTCATATTTCTTTGCAAGGTCACGGGCCGCCTGTGCAGAAACAATACCTTCTACAACCATATGGACTTCTTCGATTGCTTCTTCCATAGATTTTCCCTGTCCGATCAAGATACCTGCTCTTCGGTTTCTGGAATGCATGGAATCGCAGGTTACGATCAGATCGCCAATACCGGAAAGTCCGTATAAGGTTTCGAATTTTGCTCCCATCTTAATTGCAAGACGTGCGATTTCGGTGATTCCGCGGGTAATAAGTGCAGCTTTTACATTATCGCCATATCCAAGTCCATCTCCCATTCCGGCAGCTAAAGCAATAACGTTCTTTAACGCTCCACCAATCTCAATTCCTAAAACATCGGTGCTTGTATATACACGGAAAAGGTGACTTGCAAAAACCTTCTGAAGATATTCCGCCGTTTCCTGATCCTCGCTTGCAACTGTAACGAGAGTAGGCATTCTTCTTGCTACTTCTTCTGCATGACTTGGCCCTGAAAGAACGCAGACTTTAGCGCACGGAAGTTCTTCTTTGATGATTTCAGAAAGCGTTAATAAAGAACCGCTTTCAATTCCTTTTGCAACATTAACGATCACTTGACCATCCGGGATCAAGCCTTGAAGTCTGTGTGCTGTTGAACGGGTAAATTTTGAGGCAACTGCAAGGACAATGCAGTCGCGGTTTTGAACAGCTTTCGAAAGATCAGCTGTAAGATCAATATTTTCCGGAAGTTTAACGCCTGGAAGATACTTAGGGTTCTCTCCCTTATCTATCAGCAGTTCAATTTCTTCCGGGAGCGCGCTCCAAACCGTTACCTTGTGTCCATTATCGTGAAGTAAAATACTGATTCCTAAAGCCCAACTTCCGGCACCTAAAACTGCAATATCTGCCATTTGTATTATTTCCTCATTTTCTATAGTTTTTTATTCTTCTGCATCTGAAGAGTTTTCATCCTCTTCTTCGTAGTAATACTCTACGCCCTGATCTTCTTCACTTGGCTCTTCCTTTTTTCTATGGAATGAGAATTTGGACTCTTCTCCATATAGCAGCCTCACTATGTTCTGCCTGTGTGTAAATAACACAAGAACAGAGAATATAATGACGATCACCTGACAATCAATCAGCCATTCGTCCTGAACCGGGGTCAGGTTAATTAATGTAAAGAAGAGAAACTCAAACATCGAAACAACAACTACAACCATCGATGCCAGAGATACATATCTTGTAAGCGCGACGATTAAAATAAAAAGTGCAAGACCGATCAGAATAAGTTTCCAATCCCCTAAACAAATATAAACTGCACAAGTTGCTGCAACTCCCTTGCCGCCTTTCCCTCTTAAATAGATTGGGAAGTTATGACCTAGTACAGCACCAAGGCCGGTATAAAGTTTCAGTGCGATCGGATCGATTGGAAGCTGAAGCCAGTTTAGGAAAATGAATTTGGTTAAGAAAATTGCGATAACAACTTTTGCGATATCCAGGATAAAAGTTAAGATACCGAATTTTGCTCCCATAACACGGAACATGTTTGTAGTTCCCGGGTTTCCGCTTCCTTTTGTATAGATATCGACATTTCTGGCTTTGGCCAGAATAAAAGCGGATTGGAACAGTCCGAAGAAATATCCGATGATCAATGCGCTAAGACAAAGGAGTCTAGGAATTGTAAGAAAATCCTGACTCAGCCCATAGAAAAATTCACCTATCGCATTCCAGATCGTCATTTATTACTCTTTCCCTTTCCGCTCTCTTACGAAAAATTTAAGTGGGGTTCCTTCGAAGCCAAACGCTTCGCGTATCTTGTTCTCGAGATAACGCAGATATGAAAAATGCATCAGCTCTTTATCATTTACAAAAATTACAAAAGTCGGAGGCTTAACAGCAACCTGAGTTGTATAAAAGATTTTGAGGCGTTTTCCTTTATCGGAAGGCGGCTGATTTAAAGCAGCGGCTTCTGTAATAATCTCGTTGAGAACACCAGTTTGAATTCTGCGGGAATGGTTTTCTACAACAACATCGATCAATTCATAAAGATTACTTAACCTCTGCCCTGTTTTTGCTGAAATAAACAGCAAACGGGCATATGGCATAAACGATAAGACCTGACGGATTTTATCTGTATATTTGTAAATGGTCTTGTCATCTTTTTCGATGGCATCCCATTTATTTACGGCAACAATGATACCTTTTCCGCGTTCATGAGCAATACCGGCAATTTTCGCATCCTGCTCGGTAACTCCTTCTTCCGCGGAAATAACGATAATAACGACATCAGCGCGTTCTACAGCAGACACGGCACGGATTATACTGTATTTTTCAAGTTCTTCTTTAATCTTTGATTTTCTACGAAGCCCTGCAGTATCGATAAATACATACTCTTTATCTTCGTGCTCGATCACTGTATCGATTGCATCACGGGTCGTTCCAGGAATATCAGAAACTAATACTCTGTTTTCTCCAAGCAGTGCATTTACAAGAGAAGATTTTCCAACATTCGGTTTTCCGATAACAGCAATATGCGGTCGATCATCTTCCTCTTCGTCTAAATAACTGCGGTCAAAATACTTTGTTACTTCATCGAGCATATCGCCGAAGCCCTGCTTTGAGACAGCAGAAATAGGCATTGGATCGCCAAGTCCTAAATTATAGAATTCATAGACATCAACCATCTGCTTCTGGAAGTTGTCTACTTTATTTACCGCTAAAACAATTGGTTTGCCGCTCCTTCTGAGCATGTCGGCAACTTTATCATCGGCATCGACCATTCCCTGGCGGACGTCAACTAAAAAGATGATAACATTAGCTGTATCGATCGCAGTCTGTGCCTGAGCGCGCATCTGGGAAAGAATGACATCATTACTTTCCGGTTCAATACCGCCTGTATCAACTAAAGTAAAATCCATATCAAGCCAGGACACATCAGCATAAATACGGTCTCGTGTTACGCCGGGTGTATCCTTTACGATTGCAATATTGCTGCCTGCTAAGGCATTAAACAATGTTGACTTTCCTACGTTAGGCCTGCCAACAATCGCCACGATCGGCTTGCTCATAAATCTGTCTCCTAAAATCAGTTGCTTCTATACCGGAAAAGGCATCAAGCAGTGAATAGCCATCAGAAGGAACAATACCAATCGATACAGCTAATTCCTGCTCTACCTCATCTTTGGTTACATCATCAAGGAAATACTCCTCTCCTGCCCGAAACATGTTAACAGGCAAAAGGAGCTTCTCTCCAAGTTCTTTTCCCTTAAGCTGGGAAATAATATCTCTTCCGCATATAAGACCGGAAACCGTGATATCTTCACCGAAGAAATCATTACGGATCTCATACACATGGACTTTTATCTTAAGAATATCTTCTGCTTCCTCTGCATATCGTTTGAGATATGGATATGCAAGCTTTCCTGTCGCAATAGAAAGTTCCCTCTTTTGAGGATTTTGAAGCATTCCTGAAGCCTTTAACTCATCTAAAGCATCATGAAATTCCGTGTCTAAAAGTCTCAGCATTCCAACACCATTTTCAAGCTGCGGATATCCGTCATATGTCTCTTCAGCCGGTACTTCAATACCTGCTAAAAGATAGAATTCATCGCTCGCATGAACAAAATGTGTTGAATAATTATTATAAAGCTTTTGCTGGAAATATTCTACTGTTTTTATCACTTCTAAAGCGTCGGCTTTTGTGCATTTTTCAAGCGGATAAAGGCCTTCGCGGTACTTTGTAAGGCCTGCCGGAACAATGGATAAACTTTCCATATTCGGGATATATTTTGAGAGATCTTCGATGGTCTTTTTGAGTTGCTTACCATCATTGATTCCTTTGCAGAGAACGACCTGTCCATTCATTGGGATGCCGGCCTCATGCAGTCTGTCTAAATAGCGAAGAACTTTTCCGGCAAAACGATTATTTAACATTTTACAGCGAAGCTCTTCATCCGTAGTATGAACGGAAATATTAATTGGTCCCATATGATATCTGATGATACGGTCAATATCGGCTTCTGACATATTGGTGAGTGTCACATAGTTTCCTTGAAGGAAAGAAAGCCTGGAATCATCATCTTTGAAATAAAGGGTTTCCCTCATACCCTTAGGCATCTGATCGATAAAGCAGAAAATACATTTATTGGTACAGGATCTGTAGCTGTCCATTAATCCTTCTTCAAACAAAAGACCAAGATCCTGCCCATAATCTTTCTCAATCTCGAAAGATTTTATCTTGCCGTTTGCCTTCTCTATTTCCAGATTCACATATTCATCAGCTGCTAAAAAACGGTAATCAAAAATATCCCTGACGGTCTCATTATTTACCGTCAGGAGATAATCACCTGCTTTTATATGCAATTTGTGGGCTATGGAATGAGGCTCCACGCCCACAATCAGCTGTTTCTTTGCCATTTGATCAATTATTCGTTCCAGTTATGGTATACGTCCTGAACATCGTCATCCTCATCTAAAAGCTCGAGGATCTTGTTCATGTTCTTGATGTCTTCTTCGTCAGTAAGATCAACATAAGTTTGAGGAAGCATCGTAACTTCAGCATCAGCCATCGGAATTCCAGCAGCTTCTAATGCTTCTCGAACGCTGCTGAATTCATCAGGATCAGTAAGAACGGTATAAGAATCCTCTTCTTCCGCAAAATCCTCTGCTCCTGCATCTAATGCTGTCATCATCAGTTCGTCTGCATCACCTTCATATTCTTCTTTGGCGATGATGATCTGACCTTTCTTATCAAACATATAAGATACGCAGCCCGGAGTTCCGATATTTCCTGCACCTTTTGAGAATGCATGCTTTACATTTGCTGCAGTACGGTTTTTATTATCTGTCAGAGTGCTGACGATGATCGCAGTACCGGATGGTCCGTATCCTTCGTAAGTCATAGCTTCGTAATTGATGTTGCCTCCATCTCCGGCTGCTTTCTTAATACCACGCTCGATTGTATCGTTTGGCATATTATTCGCTTTCGCCTTTGCAATAACATCACGAAGTTTAGAATTGTTGTTCGGATCCGGTCCGCCTTCTCTTACTGCAATTGCAATTTCTTTACCAATGATGGTAAACATCTTTCCTTTTGCAGCATCGTTCTTCTCTTTTTTGTGCTTGATATTCGCAAATTTTGAATGTCCTGACATAGTTACCTCTTTCTATTTTTGATTTTCATAATAAACTTATACTTCCGGGCTGATATCAATACGAACCAGCGCGATCATTTTATCTTCAACAGAAATAATATGATATTTAACGCCGTTTTCTATGATCTCAGTTCCTTCGTCATCTTCAGGAATGCGGTCTAGTTTGGAGATCAGATAACCATTTAAGGTATCATAATCATCTTCATCATATTCGATACCGATGGTTTCCGTGATCTCTTCTAACGGAGTAAGACCTTTCACCTGATAGGAAGAATCATTGATCTTAACAATGTTATATTCTACCTCATCATGCTCATCAAAGATATTTCCAACGATCTCTTCTAAAATATCTTCCATACAAATGATACCGGATGTTTGTCCATATTCATCAACAACGATCTGCATATGAAGCTTATCCGCCTGCATATTTTTAAAGATGCTGTTCAGTTTGCTTGTTTCCGGTATGAATTTAGCCTTTTGCATCAGGCCTTCTAAATCCTTGACCTGTTTTTCTTTATTGGCTTCATTCATGTAAAAACGCATGCAGTCTTTAATATGAAGGATTCCAATAATATTATCAATGTTCTCAAGAAAGACCGGATACCTGGAAAAACTCTCTTCCAGCATATAGTCCATGGCTTCCTTCAGCGTAAGCTCACCATCGATTGCACAGATGTTCTTTCTGTGGGTCATGATCTCTGACGCACAGGTTTCATCAAGATCGAAAATGTTGGTGATCATTTCCGCTTCACTTTCAAGGATTTCTCCTTGTTCCTGACCTTCGTTCAGCATAGAGACAATTTCATTTTCAAATTCATTGTCGTCTTTTTTCTTAAAAAGTCTGCTGAAAAATCCCGCTCGAGGGTTCTCGTCCATTTCTTTCCTTATCCTCCTAAAACTTTAGATAGTTTCACTATCAACAGTTGTTTTATTTTATCAGTATCGCTTAGATTGTACAACTCGAATTTCTATGCGGCCTAATAGCGACTGTGATAAACACGCGGCACGCGTTCGCTGACAGCGCAGACAATTTCATAATTGATTGTGTCAGCAAGCTCTGCAATTTCTTCTGCCGTGATTTCTGCATCCTTTTGTTTTCCAAGAAGTACAACTTCTTCAAATTGTTTGACTTTACTGATCTTTGTGACATCAACCATTAACTGATCCATGCAGACCCTTCCAATGATCGGAGCCTTCTTTCCATGGATCAGAACATATCCTTTATTGGAAAGGATACGCATATATCCATCTGCGTAACCGACTGGTACAGTTGCAACTACAGTATCTTTGTCTGCAGTCCAGGTTGCGCCGTAACTTACGCTGCATCCGGTCTTGATTGTTTTAACCATTGTGATATGGCTCTTTAAAGACATCGCAGGTTTCAGCGGAATGCTCTTTACATATTTTGAAGGATATAAGCCATACATTGCAATTCCAAGCCTTACCATATCAAAATTTGCAAGGCTTAAATTAATAGCCGCTGCACTGTTAGAACAATGTTTGATCGGGATCTCGACTCCTGCTTTAGAAAGATCGTTTCCAAACTCGCCAAACATCATAATCTGTTTCATTGCAGAAGCTTTGCTTCTTTCATCAGCAGCAAATAAATGTGTAAATAAGCCTTCAATTTCAATATTTGGAAGGTTTTGGATGCGTTTGATCTCAGCAATCGATTCATTATTTGCCGGAAAACCTATGCGGCTCATACCGGTATCTAATTTAATATGGATCTTTGCTGTTTTTCTCGCGATCTTTGCAGCATCTGAAATCTTTTTCGCCATATCATAATCATAAACCGTCAGGCGAATATCCTTTTTTACAGCCGTTTCATTCATGCTATGGTGAACATAGCCTAATACAAGGATTGGAAGCGTAATATGATGCTCCCTTAATTTAAGAGCTTCGTCAATTGTAGCAACAGCAAAAAAATCAACAAGGTCTGTAATCTTTTCTGCTACCTGTACGGCACCGTGTCCGTAGCCATTTGCTTTTACAACAGCACAAGTTTTAGTGCCTTTTCTCAAACCACGATTAATAGCTCTGATATTTTTTCTGATAGCGTCCAGATCAATATCAGCCCGGACGCGAAAGTAATTATTATCCATTATTAATGCTCCTTTGACCTGCTGGCTTCGAACGATAATTCTAAAAGAGAATCCAGAAGATGAACATTTTTTACAATGGCATCAGATGGAAGTTCAAGATCTGTATGCGCAAAATTCCAAAAGTAACGAATTCCAAGGCTGTATAATTGCTTGGAAACTTTAATTGCATCTTCTGAAGGGATCGTAAGAGCTGCAATGTCAACTTTATTTTTCATGACAAAATTCAGCAGTCCATTTAAATGGTAAACTTTAACGCCATTGATACTTTTACCGCAAAGATTATCATCAATATCAAACATAGCACGGAATTTAAAACCATGCGTAGAAAAGCCTTTGTATCTGACAAGTGCACGTCCTAAATTACCGGCACCGATCACGATCAGATCATGTGCCTGCTCCACTCCAAGGATCTTACCAATCTCGTTATAAAGACTCTTGACATTATAACCGTAACCCTGCTGACCAAAGCCACCAAAATTGTTCAGATCCTGACGGATCTGGGATGCAGTAGCTTTCATAAGTCGGCTGAGTTCTTCAGAAGAGACTCTTTCAACTCCCTCTTCAATTAATACACGGAGATATCGATAATATCTTGGTAATCTTGATATAACTGCTTTAGAAATTTGATGTTGCTGTGCCATATCAAAATTATAGTACGATGATTTTAAGTGTCAATATAGATTTGTAGAATTTTTAACAATATTGTTAAGGATTCTACAAGAGAAAAATAAACACGAATATGAACGGATCAGTTATCTAATTGATCCTGTAAGAATTCATGAATGAATTTCGTACTTAAGTCTGTCTGATCATCAAAAGAAATGCTTGCTTTGCTATCCCCTAAAATCAAGGAAGTATCTGCAAAGCCTGAATTGTTTCCTCCTTCAATTATTTTGTATTCCGTAGTTGAAGGAAGTAAAGACTTTGCCTTTTCATAATCGTTTTTATTTATGATCGTATCCTCTGATCCAAGTAGAGATAGTACCGGAATATTAGATTTGGAAAGGTCTTTATTTGAATAACCACCTAAAAAAATGATTCCATTTATTTTATCCGGATTCGCTCGTACATAAGCAGAGACAACAGAACAACTTCCAGAATGCCCTGCTATCGCCCAGGTATGGATCGAGTCATATTTTCTGATCACACTTTCCGCACCTTCAACATTAAGATATGCCTGATTTCCAAAAGCAACCGGAAGAAAACAATCGTATCCTTTGAGAGCCAGCTTCTTCATTAATGGAAGATAGCAAGCTCCTTCTACACGATTATCCTGATAAAATATAATGCCGATTTTATGTTTGGTCAGTCCAAGTTCCGGATTTCTAACGACAAGCATATTGTCCGTTATTTCGATGTTAAGACTGCTGTCATCTATTTCAGAGCCCTGATTTTGCGGTTTATAAGAATTGTTTAAATAGATTTTAAAGCAGGTGGCAACTAGAATCACCGCAAGCAGAACGATCAACCAGATGTATTTCGCAGGCAGTTTGTTCTTCGCAGTTTTTTTTGAAGATACTGAATTTGAAGAGACAAAACCAGAAGACACTTTGATTGAAAGTGTCTCATTCGCTTGAGTTTCCTGATTCTTTTTCTTCAGTTCTTCTCTGTTAATATGCATCTTGAAATATATCTTAATTACTCTATTTGAGAATGGCAAGAGAATCTTTTATAAAGAGAAGAGCCCACAGAATATTTCTGCGAGCCCTTCTCAGGTAGGATAGGATAATATATGCTAACTGATATTTGTATAACAAGTATACGACATATTAACTGAAGAGATTGTAGTATGCTAACTCATAAAAATCAAGAATAAATTAAAATTTTTATTCAAAAAAAATGCATTTTTATAAAAAAATAATGTTTTGCGAATGAATTATACTTCATATTGCTTTAAAACACGGATTAAATGTGCGATTGGAAGTCCTACTACGGTAAAATAATCTCCTTCAATTCTCTTAACTAAAAAGGCGCCGCGTCCCTGCACTCCATAACTGCCTGCCTTATCAAGGGGATCTTTCGTTACAATATAATTCAGTATTTCTTCATCAGAAACGTCATAAAATGTAACTTTTGTTTCTTCGTAAAAAGTCTCGGACTTATCCAGTTCAGTATCGATCACTGTAACCCCTGTAAAAACGCTGTGCGTCTGGCCGGATAGTTCGGACAGCATCCGAAAGGCATCCTTTTCATCTTTTGGTTTTCCTAATACGGCATCTTTAAAATATACGATTGTATCAGATCCGATTACTATCGCCTTTTCTCCGCGATTTTTCAGCTCATCAGCAACGCTCCCGGCTTTAAGTGCAGATAGTTTAGAGACCATATCAGCCGGATCCCTATACTCGATATTTTCGTCGCAATCGCTCGTTATTACTTCATGATCAATACCGACCATAGATAATAATTCATGTCTTCTAGGAGACTGTGATGCTAAAACAATTCTCTTCATGTCTATCCTCTTCTTACTGTTTTTATTCAAACTATAAATCCTGACAATTTTATCATGATTTTTTGCTTCGTCAAATCCTATTATCTTTGACTATAAGTCATATAAATGTTACTATACCAAGAAGTGTGTAAAAATCATTGTTTCTTTATTATTAAATAAAAAATTCAGGAGAATAACTAAATATGATCAGTGCAAACAATGTCACCTTACGAATTGGAAAAAAAGCGTTATTTGAAGATGTTAATATCAAATTTGTGGAAGGTCAGTGCTATGGCCTGATCGGTGCAAATGGTGCCGGTAAATCCACTTTCTTGAAAATCCTTACAGGTCAGTTAGAGCCGTCAAAAGGAGATGTAACGATCACTCCGGGACAGCGTCTTTCCTTCCTGGAACAGGACCAGTCCAAATATGATGAGCAGGTCGTTTTAGATACGGTCATTCAGGGTAATGCCCGTCTTTATGAGATCATGAAAGAAAAAGAAGCGCTTTATGCAAAGCCGGATTTTTCTGAAGAAGATGGAATGAAAGCAAGTGAACTTGAGATAGAATTTGCTGAAATGGACGGCTGGGAAGCAGAAAGTGATGCTGCAACTCTTTTGAACGGACTTGGTATTGATACGGAATACCATTACTCTGTTATGAAAGATCTTCCTGGTGCAATGAAGGTCAAAGTCCTTCTCGCAAGAGCTTTATTTGGTAATCCGGATATCTTACTTCTCGACGAGCCTACCAACCACTTGGACCTTGATGCAATTTCCTGGCTTGAAGAGTTTTTGATCAACTTTGATAACACTGTCATCGTTGTATCCCACGACCGTTATTTCCTGAATAAAGTATGTACCCAGATTGCAGATATCGATTATGCCAAGATTCAGCTTTATGCAGGAAACTACGATTTCTGGGTTGAGTCATCTGCTCTTATTGTAAAACAGATGAAAGAAGCTAATAAGAAGAAAGAAGAAAAGATCAAAGAATTACAGGAATTCATCCAGAAGTTCTCTGCTAATGCTTCCAAAGCAAAGCAGGCTACTTCAAGAAAACGTGCCCTTGAAAAAATCGAATTGGATGAGATCCGTCCATCAAGTCGTAAATATCCGTTCATTGATTTCCGTCCGGACCGCTCGATCGGTAATGAAGTGCTTCAGGTTGAAAACTTAAGTAAAACAATCGACGGCGTTAAGGTACTTGATAATATTTCCTTTACGTTAGGACATGATGATAAAGTTGCTTTTGTTGGATCCAATGAACAAGCTAAAAATGTTTTATTTGAGATTTTAATGGGAAATATGCAGCCGGATTCAGGTGACTTTAAATGGGGTGTCACTACTTCTCAGGCATACTTCCCTCGTGATTATTCAAGAGAATTTGATTCTGATGATACGATTGCAGAATGGCTTACCAGTTTTTCGGAAATTAAAGATGCAACTTATGTCCGTGGTTTCTTAGGACGTATGCTCTTTAAGGGAGAAGATGGAATTAAAAGACTTCGTGTTCTTTCCGGTGGTGAGCGTGTCCGCTGCATGCTTTCTAAAATGATGATCTCCGGTGCTAATATTTTAATCTTAAATGAGCCTACGGACCATTTGGATATGGAATCTATTACTGCTTTAAACGACGGTCTGATCAAATTCCCTGGTGTTATTCTCTTCTCATGCAGAGATCATCAGTTTGTACAGACAACTGCAAACCGTATTATGGAGATTGTTGATGGTCAGCTGATCGATAAGATCACAACATATGACGAATACCTTGCTGCCGATGAAAATGCAAGAAAACGTCATGTCTATGTAGCAAATGAAGAAGATGATATTTCCGATGAGGATGAGGAATAAAACTTTTACTACAGGAGGTATTGGTTATGGGGACTTTACCAAAAAGAGCAAAACTTTATGTGCCGGATGATTCTATCGCTATCAAAGGCTGCATCCAGATCGTACACGGCATGGCAGAACATCAAATGCGCTATGTTCATGTCGCAGAATTCTTTAAAGAGAACGGATTTGTTGTTGTCACCAGTGATTTAAGAGGACACGGAGATAATGTCGAATCCGAGGATGATCTTGGACACTTTGGAGGCGTTGAAGAATTAGTTGAAGATGTACATGAACTCTTTGAGTTTTTAAAGAAGGAATTTCCGGGTAAACCATGTATCCTTTTAGGTCACAGCATGGGAACGCTGGTATCTACCAGTTATTTTAAAGTATACGGTGATGAGATCGATGGCCTCTTACTCTCCGGTATGCCTGGTTACAATTCTGCAACTGGTGCCGGAAAGGCGCTTGTAAGAGCGATGGGTATTGCCCGTGGCTGGCATCATAGAAGTAAAACTATAGCAGGAATCTTAAATGGTCCTTTCGCTAAGGCTTTTCCAAATGAAGACGATCCATTTGCATGGTTATCGGTAGATAAAGAAAATATCGCTCGTTATCATGCAGATCCGAAATGCGGCTATATGTTTACTGTAAGAGGATATGATACTCTACTCAGCCTGATGCAGGCAACATATGGAAAAATGCCATGGGAAGGAAAGAAAAAAGATATTCCAATCAGATTGATCTCCGGTGCCCAGGATCCTTGCCGTGTTGATGATAAGACCTTTATGCAGTCTGTACAGAACTTTAAGGATGGCGGCTACACCAATGTAACATATAAACTGATTCCGGATCAGCGCCACGAGATCTTTAATGATACAAAACGTTGGGAAACCTTAAAAGAACTACTCGATTTCATCAATGAGAATATTATTAAATAGTTTTCAAAGACCTAGCTAAATATTTTTTTAGTAATTGAAAATACATAAAAAACCGACCTATGAGGAGTCATAGGTCGGTTTTCTTTATAAAAACATATATAAATGCATGTTTTAAAGCTGTTTTATGCTTGCTGAAGCATCACAGCTTAGATTTTCATGTATTTTTATTCAAATACTGCAGCGTACTGGATAGATGACACTTTATCATTGTCCATGATGATGGTAAGTGTCATTTCTCCGGCAGAAGCAACATAAGCATTGATTCCGTTATAGCTGTCTGCGCCATAAGCCTCTTCAACCTTTTCTTTGGAATCTCCAATGGAAATACCTTCTTCTGTCTTAACTGTATCATCTACAAGTTCTACCATATTAACGAAGTCTTCATCGCCCTGAGGATAGGTGTAAAGATAGAAACTGCCATAGAAGTAAGATTTATCAAGACCTTCAAAAGCGCAGCTTGTCTCTTCGTTGTAGCTTTTAGCTTCTCCTAATGCCTCAAGGATCGGTGCAACCGGAGCCTTCATTGCAATTTCCGTTCCGTTATATGTGAATTTGTATTCTTCTGCATTAGATGATGCAGCACCGCCATCAGCAGCCTGATCATTACCAGCGTTGTCAGAAGATCCGCCGCATCCTGCAAGAGCGAGGCCACAAACCATAATAACACCGAGTACTAATGCTAAAATTCTCTTAGACATATATCATTTCTCCTAATATCAAATTTCGTAAGCTTTTTAACTATACTCTTAGTAAGAACATTTTTCAACATAAAAAAGAAACGCATGGGCGATTTCACAACCTATCGCTTTCCGTGCGAAAGTTTCTAAGCTCGCTGCACGTTGCTAAACGCTCGGGGTCTGCGGTGCCATAAGGTGGGCTCCTCGACCTTCGCAGCAACGCACAGCTTGCTAAGAACTTTCGCAATGTCAAGCGACAGGTGTGAACATCGCCTTTTGCGTTTCAGTTTTATTGTTCTGAATCAAGTTCTTCCTGATATTCTAGTAACAATTGTTCTTTGCGAGCTTCATATGCTTTAGTTTTGTTGGTCCATAAGGCGGAAAGCTCAGTATCGGATCTATGGTCTTCTATACCACATTCTTCTTTCAGGATCTGTCCAAAATAAATTGAGAGCTTTTCTGCGCCATAGACATTAAGGTGAAGGCCTCTGTCATAGGTATCCTGATTCCAGTCGATACCAATCTCTTCCTGCTTTTCCAGGAAATTGATATAAAGAAGGTCATTTTTGGCAGCATACTCTTCTATCTGAGTTTCCCACTCGTCATACCATACCGGTGAAAGGGACGGTGCTTTTACCAGCACCAACTGCGTGCCATGCTCTTTGCAAAGATCTTTGATCATATCAAGATATTTCCAACTGTTCTCTCCAAAGGAATAGTCAACAAGCGGTCTCTTATTAAATTCACCAAGTACCGGATTTACCTTTACCTGCATCAAATAGCCATTATCCGTTACTGCATCGCGATGGAATAAATAACGGAAATCTTCTGCGCCGACTTCGCTCCATCTTTCATGATATCGAAGGATCGGAAAAATATAACTCCAATATCCATCGGTTTCTTTTTCCTGTTTCGTCATAGAAGCTGCAATGCTGTTCCACTTTTCCTTTGACCATTTCATTCCGTCTAAGGTCATGCGGTTATAGGCTTCTCTCTTTTCCGAATCTCCGGTACTTTCCGGCGTATCATAGATCATTTCCAGCACATTAAAGACCATTACCTTAGGATTTTCATATTTAAAGGTCTCTTCCATCAGGTAATAGGTCTGCCAGATCAGCTGCTGTGCACTTCCTCTGATATAAGAAGTGATACCATATTCGTTCCATAAAGTAACAGGTGAGAAGTTTTCATAGACTTCGCAGTCACCGACAAAGACGACATCGTTATTACCATGATTGTCCTTCTCATAATATTCGCTGATCATTGCGCCTTCTTTTGTTTCCGTCATATATTTCGGCATTAAAAGTTGCTGTACAAACAATAGTATCAGTACAGTGATCAGGACCGGTATTAAGATTTTAAGCCATACTCTCTTTTTCATTTGCTTAGAACTGATTATATATAAATTTGCTTGCATCAAAGCCGATGCCATAACTTCCGAATAATACAACAACAAGGAGTAATGCGATGATCACAGCATAGCGAAGCACAATGTTCCACTTCTCCATTTTCTCTCTTACGCTGCCGCTCCTTCCAAAGAGGCTGACCAAAAACATTAAAACAACGCCGCAGCCTAAAATAATATAATCGCTCACGCTGAGGCCTAAGTTCATCATTGTTCCATCCCATAAGACGTTGAAATTAAACTGATAAGCTAAGGAACCAAGTTTTGTGAAGTATTCGCCGACATCATTAAACAGGTCGGTTGCACGGATCAGGTTCATTAAAAGAAACATTCGAATGATCTGCCATACATCATAGCCGCGTTTATTACTGAAGGCGAATTTATCGTGGAACTTTTTATAAAGCGGAGCAAGTTCTTCTGAAACAACGATCACGAAGCAGTTTAAGAGACCCCAGACAATGAAATGGAGATTAAATCCGTGCCATACACCGGTAGCAAGCCAGGTAAGAAGTGATCCGATATAAACCGGAATACGCATACCGACCTTGCCAAGTTTACTGCGTGTCTTTAACGAAAGTTTCAGCATTGGCTGAGAAACAGTGATCGGATAAAAGATATAGCGTTTCATCCACTCATTCAGAGTGATATGCCATCTGCGCCAATATTCCGCGATGTTCTTTGAGAAGAATGGACGGATAAAGTTCTCCGGGAGTTTAATTCCTAATGTCTCAGCCGCACCAATTGCAATGTCAATACCGCCGGTAAAGTCACCATAAATCTGAACAGCATAAAATACCGTCAGTACAAAGAAGGAAATACCGGTATACTCTGCACCTTTCAATGTACCAATCGCAACTGCGATACGGTCTGCAATGACAAGTTTTTTAAAGAAACCCCAGAGCATTCTTTGCATACCAAAGGCAAGTTGTCTGCGGTCAAAGGCATGCTCAGAAAACAAGGTATCTTTTAATTCGTTAAACTGACTGATCGGACCCTGTACCAATTGCGGAAAGAATGCCGTAAACAGAGCCATTTTAAACGGATTGGTAAGCGCTTCCGCCTTTCCTCTGTAAACATCGATCAGATAACCGATCGACTGGAACATATAAAAAGACATGCCCATCGGAAGTCCGATCGTTAGGAACGAAAAAGTCGCATTTGAAGAAAACGCTGTATGAAGGGGTTCGACCAGACATGCTTTACAGAAAAACAGAATTCCAAAGTTCAAAACAATACAAATGATCATAACCAGACGGTTCTGTGCTTTGATCTGTTTCTTGTAAGCTTTTTTTGCCTCCTTGCTCATCATCTCTTTCCGCTTTTCGAGCTGCTCTTTTTGCAGCTTGTTCCGGCCGTCTATAAAGCGGATTGCTAGGAAGGTCGTAATCGTGGTAAACAAAATAAATGCAAGGTATTTTACTCCTGCAAAGAGGTAGAAAACATAACTTGCAATCAGCAAAATTACCCACTGCCATTTATGCGGCAATGCGTAATATAAAATGATCAATATTCCGAGAAACAGTAAAAAACTTAGCGAAATAAATGACATGGGTTAAAGCTTACTCTTATTCCTCGTCTAATCTTTCAATTAAAGCCCAAAGTGCCTGAGCGGAATTAAAGTTTTCCGGGATCAGCTCTTCTGCCGGGATCGCAACGTCAAAAGTAGCATTTACTTCTGCTACGATCGTTACGATATCAAATGAATCTAAGATCTTACCATCAACAAGATTAGTGCATGTGTTAAAGTCAACTTCTGGATGTAATCCTTCTAAAATTCCTAATAATTCCTGCATACTATACTCTCTTTCTTTCACTTAGCCTATAGGCTAAGTTTATTTACTTTCATAATGCGCTTTGAGATTTACACGGTCGATCTTTCCATTCGCCGTATATGGCATTCTCTCAAGCTGCTCAAAATAGCTTGGGAACATGTAACGTGGCAGTTTCTCTTTAATATATGCCGCAACATCTGCTTTTGAAGCTTCTCCTGTATAGAAGAAAATGATTTTCTTTTTCTCATTATCAAAAAGGCAGCATACACTTTCTACGCCATCTTTCGCACTTGCTACAACTTCAATCTCACCAAGCTCGATACGGTGTCCCATATGCTTGATCTGGAAATCTTTTCTTGAGACATAAACCAGATCGCCGTCATTATTTAATTTTCCGAGATCTCCGGTTTTATAAATGATCTCAGGATAGTCGTGATTTAATGGATTCTGCACAAAGCATTCTGCTGTTTTTTCGGGGTTCTTATAATAGCCAAGCGTAAGGCAGGTTCCTTTTACGCAGATCTCACCGACTTCCCCTTTCGGAACTTCTTTTCCGTTTTCATCAAGCAGCAGAATTTTCGTATTTTTAAATGGCTTTCCAGCCGGGATCATTTCTTCTAATTCAAAATCACGGTCTACTTTATAAATGCAGCAGACGCCTGTTGTCTCAGTAGGTCCATAAAGATTATAAAACGAAGCATTCGGAAGCACTCGTTTCCACTCGTTCAATTGTTTTACCGGAAAAACTTCACCTACAAAGGTGATCGTCTTTACATATTCAGGAATGACCTTATTAAAGGTCTTCATAGATGATACAAGACTAAGCGCAGAAGCAGCCCAACAAAGTGTGTTGATCTTGTGCTCGTTTAAGTACTCTACCAGCTTGATTGGAAACATGAACAGCTGCTTCGGAACGATATAAGTCGTTGCACCAAATTTAATGGTGGCACCGATTTCTTTAAGCGGCGCATCAAAATACAATGGCGCCTGATTGGCAAATACACAAGTTTCATCCAAACCGGCTGCCAAAGTGAAACTTTCGATATAATCGATGACTGATCTATGGCATGCGAGCACACCTTTTGGTACGCCTGTAGAACCTGAAGTAAATACTGCATAGATCGGATCTGTATCGATCTGCTCTTTTCGAATTTCATCTAAAATATCCTGCTTTGGCAAATCATGAACCATTCTGTCATATTTGCAGATTCTGCCGGTATAGCCGAATTTTTCAACCAGCGGTTCTGATTTCTCATCACAGATCATACAATCTGCATTTAAAGTTTTAAGGATCAGTTCAATACGGAATGCCGGCATTTCTTCATCAATTACAACATAGTAATTGCCGGCATAAATAACGCCAAAAGTAGCGGCAATCGCATCTGCCCCTTTTTCCATAAAAATAACGACAGGCTTTTTATAATATCCCGCAGTATGAAGATAAGTTCCAACCCTTTTAGATCGATCTAAAAGTTCTTTGAATGTAAGAGACCCTGCATCTCCGGAGAAAGCAAGTTTATCCGGGACTTTTTCTGCTGTCTTTTCAAGATAATCTAAAATGTTAGTAATCATATCCGTAAATTTCCTCTATATCGTCCGGTACCGGCATGCTGTCGGCCGGTGTTGCCGGGTATTGACTTGCATCATAGCGATGAGTACCTAAATGCTCTTCTGAGATCCTGTTCAGTTCAGCAGAAGAAATCATGCACATGACAGGACGTTCGCCCCACTGTGTCCATTGCGTAGCGTCATAATGATACCAGGTCTTACCGCCATCAAGGCTAACCATGTTCCAGTAATGATGACCATTGCTTGAAGTCTCAATAGGAATATTATCAATTCCAAGACGATCAAGCAGCAGTTTTGAAGCCGAATAACTTCCAAAACAGTCGCCCTTGTTATCATGAAGGATCTTATAGCCTTCGTACATATAATCATAGGAATAATCAGTCAAAGTATATGGGATATTCCGTACAAATTCATATACGGCCCAAACTTTATGAATATCATCCATATCGTCGGTAATAATATAACTTAAGGTCGCATCAACAAGTGCCCAAACATCTTCATCCGCTACATATCCATTTGCAGCACTGACTTCGATCTCGCAGTTTCTTGTCGCAGTATTACCACTTTTATCGGTTGCCGTATAAGACAGCGGATATCTGCCTTCTTTACTGAGATCTACCTTGGAATTATCGATTGTGATCTCAGGATCTTCGTCATAATCATCATGGATTACAACAAAAGATTTATAAGCGACAGACTGACCTGTGGTTACTCGGATCAAAGGTTCACAGGCAATCGATGGCGCGGTCACGTCATTGATCACGGTGACTTTCGCTTCTAATATAGAACTGTTTTTCGCTTCATCGATCAATTCAAAGCGGATGATCTGCTCGCCTTCCTTGGAATAATCAATTGGATCTAACTGATTAACAGTAACAGCTGTTTCATCCTGGATATCAGAAATAATGTCTTCAGGAGTAAGTGTTTCATAGCTGAAGATAGTATAATCCGTTACGGTAGCTTTTGGCGGAGTTTTATCTCTCTTGATCACATATGTTTTGCTATTTGAATATTTGCTTGCAAGGATATATCCGACAACTAAAGCAATTCCAAGGACAAAAGTAAAGATCAAACTAATGACAACACGCCTTTTTAATTTTTCTTCTTTGGTAAGAACCTTTTTCTGCTTCTTAGGTTTATTTGTTCTGCTCTTTAAAATGTTTAACCTATGTCCGGATTTATGGCGGGTATTATCTCTTTTCTTCGAATGCGCATCTTCTGTTTCTTCGCCATGCACCGGATCTTTTGTATCTTCCCCGTAAACCGAAAAGAAAGCCGGATCCTGAAACATTTGCGCATTCTCTTTATTTGGCCTTTTAGAGGCAAAGAAAGAAGAAATGTCCGTCGTCTGCGTATAGAAATCCTCTTCATACAGATTAACATCAATATATTTCTCTGCATCGCCGCTCAGAAACAAACGGTCGACAGATGTCATCCGCTTAGTTTCCGTTTTCTTCTTATTCAGTTTAGGATTTCTTCTAGCATGACGTTCCATTTATGATATCAGCTTTTTATATTCTTCTTTAACTTTACATCCGCAAAGAATCACTGTTCGCTGAGCAAGTACTTCCATTGCATCTAAGAATCCGCTTCCAATCTCCTCGTCGCGTTTCACCAAAGAAAGTTCCGTACAACCTAAAACGATTGCCTCAGCGCCTTTTTTAACTAATTCCTCTTTGACAGATTGAAATCTGTTCATTTCAATCTGTCTGTTTGCCTTTACATTCTGGTAAATGATATGCATAACGTCTTTTTGTCTATCATCAGATAAAATAACGGGTTCAATCCCGTAATGCAGAAAAGCTTTCTGGAACAGGCCTGCTTTCATCGTTCCGTCAGTTGCCATGATACCTGCTCGTTTAATACCTGCTTCATGTAGATACGCTGCTGTCTCATCAACTATATTGATGAAAGGTTTGCTAAAAGCAGTCGTCATCTCTTCAGCAAATGTATGTGCAGTGATACATGGCATGCAAAGGTAATCGACTCCCGCTTTTTCAAGTTTTTTACCAATCTCAATGATTGCAGGAAGCGGATCTGCTTTTGTATTATCCAAAATATATTCCGTTCTATCAGGAATGGATGGGATATTATAAATGATCATATCAAGATGCTCCTGGTCGATTTCCGCATCTGTCATACGTATGATCAATTCCATATAATGGGAAGTGGCTATAGGGCCCATTCCGCCTATTACCCCAATTATTTTCTTATCCATAACTTTAATATTTTAGCTATTAAAAAAAGGGGTGTCAACACCCCTTCGTTAATATATTCTCTAAGAATCTGTAATCTTTGTTCAGGCACCAGTCATTGAGATGAAATCAAGGATTCGCAGCTGAACTGTACGCGAGCCCCTGAACTCATTTATAGAAGGATAATAAGCGATCGAAATACGGAAATTATCTCCATATGCTTCTTTCCCTGAGATCAGCTGATCCGCTTCCCTGGCGATTTTTTCCTCTGCCCCGTAACGAATACCTTCGATGATGAAACCGGCCTCATTTTCCATCTGAAGCTTTAAAACATTGTTGTTTTTTCCAAGGACGATAACCTTATGTACTTTTATATTTCTCTCCGCAAATAACGGACGTTCATTTTTTAGACCAAAAGGCTCTAAGAGCTCAAGTTCCTGAATAAAGTCATCGGAAACATACTGGAAAGGAAGCTGCATATCGATCCATTTTTTCTCTTGCAGCATTTCTTCTGTCAGTTCGCAGCGCTTATTGATCCTTTCGGATAATATTTCCGCAGTCACTCCCATATTAAGTGAAAATCCGGAAGCTTTTGCATGTCCGCCAAGTTTCTTGAAAAGATCAGCATCTTTTCGGAGTTCTTCGATCATATTATAAACATCGACAGAACGGCCTGAACCTTTAAGACCATCCTCCGAATCTGTAACTATGATCACCGGTCTGGAATACAGTTCTTTTAATCTTCCTGCAATAATACCGGCAATACTTTCATGGGCATCTTTCAAGTACAGAACAAGAATTTTAGGAAGGTTTCCCTGCTTTTTTATAATTTCCGCAACCATTTTTTCCGCAATAGCAGTCTGGACCTGTGTCATTGTTTTTCTATCTTCGTTCAACTCAGATAGTTCTTCTGCGATGATTGCCGCTTTTTTCGGGTCGTTTTCTTCAATCAGATTTAAGGCTATATCGGCATTTTTTAACCTACCAGCTGAATTCAGACATGGCGCGATTATAAAGCCGATATGATAGGAGGCGATAGTTTGAGGCAGAATATGTCTGCTTTCCATTAATGCTGTAAGGCCAATATTTTTCGTTTGCTTAAGCCGTTTTATCCCTTCTTTTGCAAGGATACGGTTTTCACCCGTAAGTGGAACAACATCCGCAATCGTTGCAATTCCGGCAAACTGCAAAAGCTCATCTAAAAGCTTTTTAAGTTCCTCATTGTCAGCTCCGTTTTGGAGCTTATACGTCTCATATAAAGCACAAACAATCTTATATGCTACTCCGGCACCACAAAGCTCTTTATACGGATAACTCTCATCCGGCTGTTTTGCATCTATTACAATATCAGCCTCAATTAGTGGAAGAGGAACCTCATGGTGATCTGAAACGATAACCTGTATTCCCAGCTCTTTTGCTTTTGTAACCGCATCATAAGACGATACACCGTTATCACAAGTGATAATAAGTTTGATACCATCTGTAAAAGCTTCCATAACCATATCCGGATTCATTCCATAACCTTCTGCCATACGGTCCGGAAGACGCACGTCTGCAAAGCCTCCAAGGGCTGTAATAAAGCTTTTCAGTATATAAGAAGAACAGACACCGTCCGTATCATAATCTCCTATAACTCGGATTCTGAAGCCTTTTTTGATTGCAGCAAAAATAAGAGGAACCGCCTCTTTGATACCCTTCATCAGGAATGGATCATTCAGTCTGTCAGTTCCTCCGTTTAAGTATTCCTCAATTTCCCCGTCTGTCACGAGATCCCGATTTCGAAGGATCCGCGCCAGCATCGGGGAAATGTGAAATGTTTCAGATATTTGTTTGAAATCTGCTTTCTTGCAGTATAAGTAATAATTACTCAAGATATCTTACTGTTTACGTTTTTTCTTTTTCTTTCTGTTCGGATTTGCAGTGATCTTTTTAACTTCCTCTGCTCCGCCTTCGACCGCTTTTGCTGCATCTGCAGAAACTTCAACGCCGTCAGCAGTTAAGGCAGCACCGGCAGTCTTTGCAGCTCTTGCTGCAGCCTGTGCATTATAACGATCTTTCTTCTTCGTCATAATGTAGTACAGGTTACCGGAGATGAAGACAGATGAGAATGCACCTGCGACAATGCCAACAGCGATAGGAAGTGCAAACGCTCTCATCGACTCAACACCTAAAATGTATAAGAACAGTACCATAACAAAGGTTGTTGCAGAAGTAAAAATACTTCTTGTTAAAGTCTGCTGTATACTGTTATTTACAACCAGCTTCAGATCATAGTTCAGATCCGGCTCTTTCAGGTTCTCACGGATACGGTCGAAGATAACGATTGTTGCGTTGATCGAGTATCCGACGATCGTCAGTACACAGGCAATAAAAGAGTTACCTACTGAAAGTCTGAAGATCGCATAGAATGCAATAACGATCAAAACGTCATGGATCAAAGCGATAACGGAAGATATCGCAAATTTGAACTTGCGGAAACGAATCCAGATATAGATCAGCATACATGCAGCCGCGATAACAAGAGAAATGACAGCATCTCTTTGAATTTCGTTGCTGACAGTTGCACTGATATATGTTGTCTCAAAGCTATCAGGATCAGCGCCATAATCATTTACAAGCATATCCTGAAGAGCGTTTCTGGTCTCTGCGTCAAGATCCTGTGTCTTGATCACATACTGCGTTGTTCCTGTTACTTTCTGACCTTCGACATCATTATTTCCGATGACTTCAGCAATATCTGCTTTGATCTGCTCATTAAATTCTTCGATTGTATAATCTTTCTGAAGATCTACCTGCGTGGAAACACCGCCGACAAACTCAATATTGTAGTTCATTGCTCGTTTTCCGCTTGCACTGTTAACTATGATCGCTCCGATACCTGCAAGAATGCATACACCTGCAATAACAAACCAAATGATTTTCTTGCCCACAAAATCGAATGCTTTCTTTTTCGATTTTGCTTTATTTGCATAGAATTTCGGATCTTTTGCACCCATTGCATATAAGCAGGATACGATCAATCTTGATACAAGCAGGGATGTAATAACACTTAATACGATACCAATTGCAAGCGTCATTCCAAAGCCCTGAACAGTACCAGAGCCAAAGATCAAAAGTACGATCGCTACGATCAAAGTAGTAATATTACCATCAAGGATAGCAGATGTAGATTTTTTGAAACCATATTTAATAGCTTCCTGAGTGCTTCTTCCTGCCTGAAGTTCTTCTTTGATACGTGCATTGATAATAACGTTACCATCGACTGCCATACCAATAGACAGGATAATACCGGCAATACCGGAAATCGTAAGCGTAAGATTAAACGCATTCAACAACAGAAGAATTGCAGCTGTATAGAAGATCATGGCAATTGCAGCTGCAACACCAGGAATGCGGTAGAAAATGATCATGAAGATGATGATCAGTAAAATACCGATCGCACCTGCGATCAAAGAAGTAGATACCGCATTATCACCAAGTTTTGCACTTACTACTTTAGAGGAAATCTCCTGCAGCTCTAAGTTCAAAGAACCGATACGGATCGTGGAAGCCAAACGTTCAGCAGCTTCATAAGATCCCATGCCTTCGATGATGCAGTTTCCATCACTGATCACTGCCTGAACGGTCGGTGCACTTACAACTTCGCCATCGTAAATAATATAGATGACCTGCTGAAGATGAGACTGTGTCGCTTCAGCAAACTGAGCACTACCCTTTTCATTTAAATGAAGCTGTACAACGAAGTCAGAAGATCCGGATGTCTGATCCTGCTGTGTTCCGGCCTGAGCAGATTCTACATCAGAACCTGTTACCCATACAGTAGGATCTTCATAATTAATAGATCCGTCTTCATTATTGGAATCATAGGTTACGAACTGCAAAGAACCAGGTTTTCCGAGTTCTTCAATAACTTTTTCTGTATCATAGACACCAGGAATCTCGACTGTGATACGGTCTGTTCCTTCCTGATATACTGTAGCATCGTTACTGTACTCCTGTACTCTCAGCTGCAGTTTGTAGATCGTATCATCCAAGTCTGTCTGATCAAAATCTTTATCCTGCACCTGATAGGTAACGCTGACACCACCTCTGAGGTCAAGACCTAAAGTGATGTTACTTGCAGATCCAATCTTCTCTTTTCCAAATCCGAAAACAGAAGTGAAACAGCAAAGTAAAATGATCACGATAGAAATAATAAAAAATAGGATACCTTTTTTCTTACTCATCTTCTTCACTCTCCGCTAAAGCTGCTTTTATCATAATTGCGCATTCAACGCGCTTTTGCTGCATCTTACAGCCAATATCATATACTTTATTAATATCTTTACTGAAGTTCCAGGAATTTGCAGGACATCCGCCGCTGCAATAAAACTTTGCAAAACATTTGTCACAGTGATCTTTGGTGTAGACAGATGCTTTTCTGAACGTCGCCGGAATTTCCGTATTTGTGATACCTTCATCAACATTTCCGATAATGAACTCTTCCTGACCAACAAACTGGTGGCAAGGATAGATCTCGCCCTTCGGCGTAACAGCAACATATTCCGTGCCGCTTCCGCAGCCGGAAAGACGTTTGATCACACAAGGGCCCTGATCCAGATCGATCATGAAATGGAAGAAGGTAAATGGCTTTCCAGCTTTCCGTCTTTCAATATAAAGACGAGCCAGTTTCTCATATTCACCCATGATCTGAGGTAGATCTTCATAACAGATTCCATAGTCAGCTGTCGTTACAACCGGCTCGATGGAAAGATTCTCAAAACCAAGGTCTAAGAATTCCTGAATATCGTTTGTAAAATCCAGATTGTGTCTTGTAAACGTACCGCGGATATAATGATCCTTATCTCCGCGCTTTTTCACAAACTCCTGAATCTTAGGAACGATCACATCATAGCTGCCTTTACCATTTCTGGTGACGCGCATACGGTCATTAACTTCTTTTCGGCCGTCAATGCTGAGAACGACATTAGACATTTCCTTGTTCAGAAATTCCGTGATCTCATCATTTAACAGCATTGCATTGGTAGTCAGCGTGAAACGGAAGTTTTTATTCTTCTCTTTTTCAATGCTTCTGCCATATTCTACAAGCTGTTTTACGACATCAAAGTTCATCAGCGGCTCTCCGCCAAAGAAATCAACTTCAAGATTCTTGCGGTTACCGGAGTGGTCAACCAGAAAATCCAAAGCCTTTTTACCGGTCTCAAAGCTCATAAGAGAACGGTCATGGCTGTGATATTCACCGCCTTCTGCAAAACAATACTTGCAGGCCAGATTGCAGTCGTGTGCAATATGAAGACACATTGCCTTGATCACGGTCTGACGTGCATTGATCGCATCAATATTCGGCTCGTAAATATCAGGCGTAAATAATGCGTCGGCATCAATGAGCTCTTTGATTTCTATAAGAGCTTCGGTGATATCGTCTAAAGAATATTCAGAGTTTAGGAACGCGAAAGCTTTTGAAGCATATTCCTTTACATCAATTTCAGGACATGAAGCAGGAAAAATTCCTGCTTCGATATCCTGATTGATCAACTGTATTATTTTTATTGTTAATTCGTCTGCAATGTGAACAAGCCCACTGTTCACATCTAGAAGGATGTGGAATCCTTCCAAAGAATAAGCATGAACCAATTATTTAATAGCTCCTATTTCTTATTCTCGCACTTCTGATTTCCTACTGTGCAGGAAGTCTTGCATGCAGACTGGCAGGAAGTCTGGCACTCGCCGCATCCGCCCTTCTTTAAAGTACTCTGTAATGTTTTTTTGTTTAAAGTTTTAATATGTTTCATATCAAAAGCCTCCTGAAATTTTAGCTAGTGTATTTTAGCATATCTACTATAGAAAAGTCTATCTTTTGTTATGATCTGAGCTCAATGCCCTTCTCTTTTAATTTCGCGATGATCTTTTCAATGATAGGGTTAACATCTTTGTCCTCAAGGGTTCTGTCCGGAGCACGGAATACCATGCTGTATGCTAAGGACTTAAGCCCTTCTCCGATACGTTCGCCTTCGTAAATATCAAAGAGTTCAAAGTTTTCGATAAGCTTGCCGCCGCACTTAGAAATGATGGCTTCAACCTCATCTGCATGTACTTCTTTCTTCATGATCATGGAAAGGTCGCGGGTAACAGCAGGATATTTCGGAATTGCTTTAAACTTCTTGTCAAATCCTGTCATTTCATAAATCGCTTCCACATTCAGCTGCGCAACATAGACGTTTGTTCCGATGCCGTACTTCTTTGCAACGACTGGATGTACCTGTCCTAAGCATGCGATCTTTTCCTGTCCGCCTTTAACAGTAACTACCGCCTGGCGTCCCGGATGAAGGAATGGGATCTGATGATCCGGCTCATACTTACGAGGAAGTCTGACGCCTAAATCTGCAAGAACCTGCTCTAAAGCACCTTTCAGATCGAAGAAATCGCCTTCTCCATAGAAACCAAAGCAAAGTGTTGTTCTCTCTTCCGGAAGTTCTGTCAGTGGAAGAGCCTTCGGAATATAAACGTTTGCAAGTTCAAACAGGGATGCTTTCTTGTTTCTGCGGTTGTAGTTTGTTGCAAGGCTTGTAAGCAATCCATTGAACAGGGATGTTCTCATGATACTGTAGTCCTCACCGAGTGGGTTGGAAATCGTGACAACGTTTCTTAAGAAATCGCCTTCCGGAATACGAAGCTTATCAAATACCTTCGGGCTTTCGAAAGAATATGTCATGGACTCGGAATATCCATAAGCCTTCATTGTTGTACGAATACGCTCAGCAATAATAAAACTGAAGGATAGTCCTCCCTGAGTCTCAACAGAAGTCGGAAGCGTGGATGGAATATTTGCATATCCGTAGAATCTTGCAACTTCTTCTGCAATATCAGCCTCTCTTAAAAGATCCTGACGGAAGGTCGGTACTGTGAGCATATTTGTCTTCTCATCATACTCGATTTCCAATGTAGGGAAGTAAGAAAGCTGGGTTTCTTTATCAATATCCGTTCCGAGGAATGCGTTGATCGCATCCGGATCAAACGGGATCTGCTTTGGCTCAACCGGGTTCGGATAGATATCGATCATTCCGCCAACAACATCGCCGGCATCAAGTTCTTCGATCAGCTGGCAGGCTCTTAAAATAGC
>CAMODY010000005.1 GCA_946611595.1 uncultured Clostridia bacterium
CCAATATCTCCACCTGTCATTACAACTTTATCTCCAGCTTTCAGATTCATTTCGCGGATCGCAGCTTTAAGTCCGTTTTCAAACATTTCCGCCTGATTATCAAAGTGTTCTGAAAGAACGGGCTTCACACCCCAGCTGATATTAAGGCGACGCCAAACTCTTTTATCCATTGTTGCACCGATGATCGGCGACGGGCAGCGGAAACGGCTCATCATCTTCGCGGTATGTCCGGAAACAGAGTTTACAACAATACACTTTGCATCCACGTCATTTGCCATTGCACAAGTTGCATGACAAATGGAGTCGAGCTCATCTTTGATCCGGTAGCCTGTATTGTGGAACCACTCTTCGTAGTCGATCTGGCCTTCTGTATACTCTGCAATCTTCGCCATAGTCTCAACCGCCTCAACCGGATGCGCACCATTTGCAGTCTCTCCGGAAAGCATGATCAGGGAGGTTCCTTCATAAACAGCATTCGCTACATCCGAAGCCTCTGCCCTCGTTGGTCTTGGTTTCGTGATCATAGATTCCAGCATCTCCGTTGCGGTAACAACACGCTTTCCTCTGATCCTGCAGCGATAGGTCATATCCTTTTGAATGGCCGGAACTTCAATAAACGGGATCTCAACTCCGAGGTCTCCTCGTGCCACCATAATGCCTGTGACTTCATTTAAGATATCATCCAGATTATTGACACCAGCGCGGTTTTCGATCTTTGCGATAATGCTGATATCCTTTCCGCCGTTATCGTCTAAAAACTGTCGCATCTCTCTGACATTTTCCTTGGTGGAGACAAACGATGCGGCTACATAGTCGATCTCATTTTTAATGCCAAACAAAAGGTCTGCTTTATCTTTCTCGCTTAAGAACTCATGCTGCATGAGTTTTCCCGGGAAGTTCATGCTTTTTCTGTTTGAGAGGATTCCGCCGTAAATAACCTTGCAGTGGATCTCAGGCCCTGCGATTTCTTCTACTTGCAGTTCGATCAGTCCATCATTTACCAGGATACGGTCTCCTGCCTCAAGTTCATTCGGAAGATTCGCATAACTTACGGAAACCTTTGTCTCATCCCCTTCCACTTCTTCAGAAGTCAAGGTGAAACTCTGTCCCTCTTCCAGCTCTACCTTATCATTTTTAAAAGTCCCGACGCGGTACTCCGGACCTTTGGTATCCAGCATGATTGGAATTGGTGCATTCAATTCTTCACGCACCTGTTTGATCCGGTCAATCTTTATCTGCATCTCTTCATGTGTTCCATGTGAGAAATTGAGTCTGGCAACGTCCATTCCGGCGCGGATCATTTTAGCGAGAACCTCTGGGCTTTCGCTTGCCGGACCGATCGTGCAAATGATTTTTGTCTTCCTCATGATTACTGCCTCTTTTCTTTTTTGAACAATTACTGCTGTTCTTATTCAAACACTATATCTGTTTTACCATACCATATTTTAGATGGAATGGCGAAAAATATAAAACAAAAACTCTCCGAAAAATTTCGGAGAGTTTGTTTTGTGAATCGTAGTTTGATGACTAACGTTTGGAGAACTGCGGTGCACGTCTTGCGCCTTTGAGACCGTATTTCTTTCTTTCTTTCATTCTCGGATCTCTTGTAAGATATCCTGCCTTTTTAAGAACTGGTCTGTTCTCTGCATCAGCCTGTACCAGGGCTCTTGCAATACCATGACGGATCGCACCTGCCTGTCCTGTGTATCCGCCGCCTTTAACGGTAACGGTTACATCATACTTGTCAGCACTGTTTAAAGCTTCAAGAGGCTGGCGAACGATCACTTTCAGTGTCTCATAGCCAAAATATTCATCAAGGCTTCTTTTGTTTACTGTGATATTTCCTTTGCCCGGTGCAATGTAAACTCTTGCAATACTCTTTTTTCTTCTTCCGGTTCCGTAAAATTTATCTGCCAATGTTATTTCCTCCTTTCAGTTTAAACTTCCAAAGCTTCCGGCTTCTGTGCCTGATGCGGATGTTCCGGACCTGCGTATACGAACATTTTCTTGATCATCTTACGTCCTAATGGTCCCTTTGGAAGCATTCCCTTAACTGCAAGTTCAATAACTTTTTCCGGCTTCTTTGCGATCATGGTCTTGAGGTCTGTTTCCTTCATTCCTCCAACATAATCGGAGTGATGGTAGTAGATCTTCTGATCTAATTTCTTACCTGTAACCTTGATCTTTTCAGCGTTGATAACGATTACGTAATCACCGGTATCTTCGTGAGGTGTGTAGATTGGTTTGTTCTTACCTCTTAAGATTTTTGCAAGTTCGCTGGAGAGACGTCCGAGAGTTTTGCCATCAGCATCAACGACAAACCATTTTCTCTCGATCTTCTCAGGATTAGCCATAAATGTCTTCATCGATTTTCCTCCTAAATGTCTTTGGTTCCTGCCCTGCTTTTCGCTGTAATGTCCGGACAGCTCATATCAGCACCTGAACCGTTATATACATTTTACTTCCGGCAGTTTCTTGATGCCCTTCGGGGCTAATTGAAAGGGCATAAAAAACCTGTCGTCACAAGCTAAGATTATATAGCAGTGACGACAGGTCTGTCAACTAAAAATCCTTAAAAATCAGCGATTAATCAAAGAGGTCTCTTCCGCTTGTTGCAACCAGTCCTCCGACATCGTGTTCTACAACGTCCCAGTGCTCTGCAAGTTTTCCGTCCTGCAGGCGATAGATATCAACAACCTTGTTAACGGAGCCGTTGCTTCCCATCGTGCACTTGAAAAAGACGGCTACATGATCTTCGTTTTCAAAGATCTTCTTGATCTCCATGTGTGGCTTTGCAGCGAGGAATTTTGCAGCGAACTCTTTAAATCCTTCTTTTCCGTCTGCCACACCGACATTATGCTGCATATAATCATCTCTCATGAAATCATCAAGATGGGTCAGATCCCAGCCATTAAACACTTCTTCGTAAAATTTCAGAACTACTTCTTTGTTTGTCATGATGATATCCTTTCTTATGCCTTTCTTCCACAGCAATGTTTATATTTCTTTCCGGAACCGCACGGGCACGGATCATTTGGATAAACTTTATCATCTGCACGTTTCTTCGGCGCCTTAACCGCGGAGTCATCCTTATTGGTTGCCATTGGTTTTGCAACCTGCTCGCGTTTTACTTCCTGCTCGATCTTGATATGCATCATCACGCGAACGGTATCTTCCTGGATTCCGGCGATCATGCCGTCAAACATATCATAACCTGCCATCTTATATTCAACGACCGGATCCCTCTGACCATAAGCCTGAAGGCCGATACCCTGACGGAGCTGATCCATATCATCAATATGGTTCATCCAGTGACGGTCAATAACTCTAAGCAGTACAACACGCTCAACCTCGCGAAGATGTTCTTCAACCGGGAATTCTTTTTCTTTCGCCTCATACAGACGATGACCTAACTCAATCATATCCTGGCGGAAATCATCTTTGCTGTAGCCACCTGCAAGCTGCTCTTTTGAAAGGCCTACGATCGTGCCAAATACAGGATTCCAGCTCTCATTAAAGGAGGTCATATCCCATTCATCCGGTGTTGTTCCTTCAACGATATTGGCATTTACAATACGTTCTGCGGTTGCATCGATCATGGTAAAGATCGACTCTCGCATAGATTCACCATCAAGAACTCTGCGGCGCTCAGCATAAATGATCTCTCTTTGCTCATTCATGACTTCATCATATTCAAGCAGGTTCTTTCTGATACCAAAGTTGTTGTTCTCTATCTTTTCCTGCGCTCTTTCGATTGCGCTAGAAAGCATCTTGTGCTCGATCTGTTCGCCGTCTTCTACGCCAAGTGTATTAAATACGCCCATAAGACGTTCAGATCCAAACAGACGCATCAGATCATCTTCAAGGGAAATATAGAAGCGGCTTTCACCAGGATCTCCCTGTCGTCCGGAACGACCACGCAGCTGGTTATCAATACGTCTGGATTCATGTCGCTCGGTTCCAATGATCTTAAGACCACCTGCTGCCTTTGCTTCATCATCCAGCTTAATATCGGTACCACGGCCGGCCATGTTGGTTGCGATGGTTACTGCCCCATGTTTTCCGGCTTCCGCAACGATCTGTGCCTCCTGCTCATGGAATTTTGCATTTAATACGTTATGTTTAACGCCGCGCTTGCTGAGCATCCTGGAAAGCAGCTCAGAAGTTTCGATCGTGATCGTACCAACAAGAACAGGCTGTCCTTTTTCATGTGCTGCTACGATCTCATCAATAACGGCTTTATATTTTTCTTTTTTAGTTTTATATACTGCGTCCTGAAGGTCCTTACGAATGACCGGTACATTGGTCGGGATTTCCACAACGTCCATTCCATAGATATTACGGAACTCGTTTTCCTCTGTCAGCGCAGTACCTGTCATACCTGCTTTTTTGCGGTACTTATTAAAGAAGTTCTGGAAGGTGATCGTTGCTAAGGTTCTGGACTCGCGTTTTACCTGCACATGCTCTTTTGCTTCGATTGCCTGATGCAGACCGTCCGAATATCTTCTTCCCGGCATGATACGTCCGGTAAACTCATCAACGATTAAGATCTGATCATCTTTTACTACATAGTCCTGATCACGGTGCATCAGGTTGTGCGCACGAAGAGCTAAGATAATATTATGCTGGATCTCTAAGTTTTCAGGATCAGCGAGGTTTTCGATCTTAAAGAACTGCTCTACTCTGCGAACACCCTCTTCTGTAAGGTTTACAGATTTTTCTTTTTCATTAACAACGAAATCACCTGTCTCTTCCATCTTCTCGCCCATGATGATATCCATCTTGCCGAGTTCTTTTGCCTCACCTCGCTGAAGCTGTTTTGCGAGAATATCACAAAGCTCATAAAGTTTGGTAGACTTTGCAGACTGTCCGCTGATGATCAGAGGCGTTCTTGCTTCATCAATCAAAATGGAGTCGACCTCGTCGACGATTGCATAGTTTAATTCTCTTTGAACCAGGTCTTCTTTTCTTACAACCATGTTGTCACGGAGGTAATCAAATCCCAGTTCGTTGTTTGTAACATATGTGATGTCACAGTTATAAGCTTCCTGTCTTTCTTCATTTGACATACTGTTCAATACAACACCGACAGTAAGACCTAATGCTCTGTGCACCTGTCCCATCCACTCAGCATCACGCTTTGCCAGGTAGTCGTTGACGGTTACGACATGAACACCGCGGCCTTCAAGTGCGTTAAGGTAAGAAGGTAAAAGACAGGTCTGCGTCTTTCCTTCACCGGTCTTCATTTCTGCAATACGTCCCTGATGAAGGATGATACCGCCCATCAGCTGAACCGGATAGTGCTCTGTTCCAAGTTTTCTTCTGGTTGCTTCACGAACGAGCGCAAATGCCTCTACTAAAAGATCATCCAAAGTCTCTCCTGCTGAAAGACGCTGTTTGAATTCTTCTGTCTTTGCTGCCATCTGTTCATCGGAAAGCTGCATCATAGAAGGTCGTAATTCTTCAATTTTCTTTACCAGTGGAGAAATACGTTTGATCTCCTTGGAACTATGACTTCCGAAAAGTTTTTCTTTTAATCCCATTGATATTAATTGCTCCTATATTTCATGATTCGGCGCCGCTTATCAGGCGGCGCCTCAAAAGTATCAGTATTTAATTTTAAGCTTCTTTTTTATTCCGGCTCGATCAGACCGTAAGTATCGTTCTTTCTTTTATAAACAACATTGATCGTGTCTGTTTCGGAGTTTGTAAAAACAAAGAAGTTGTGACCAAGAAGATCCATCTGCATGCAGGCTTCAATCGGATCCATCGGTTTGAAATCAAATCGTTTGTTCTTTACGATCTTGATCTCATTCTCATCTTCATCGTAATCCTGCTCGATGTATTCCTTGGTGAAAGTCTTGCGATCCTGGTACTTATCGATCAGCTTGTTTTTGTATTTTTTCAGCTGAGTCTCGATTGCCTCTTCCGCAAGGTCGATGGACACATACATGTCAGAACTTGTCTGCTCTGCACGGATGATTCCTCCCTTAACAGGGATCGTGACCTCGATCTTCTGGCGGCTCTTTTCGACACTCAAGGTGACCAGCACCTCCGTATCCTGTGAAAAATACCGTTCAAGTTTGCCGATCTTCTCCTGGATGGCTGACTTGAGGCTTTCTGTGACATCGACATTTCTGCCTGTTATAGTGTATTTCACTATATCACCCCTTTCCGCCTTTTTTGATGGTTTTATTGTAACATAAAAGAGTTCCCGGTGGGAACTCTTTCACAAAATTTTCTTATTTCTTTTAATTGATATATCTTGCGATATTTATGATCGGCATCATGTACATGTTTGCATAACTTGCTGTCGTTCCCGGTACAGATTCATGGACAACAGTTCCATCTCCGACATAAAGGGCAACATGACCCGGATAAGCTACGATATCGCCCGGACGGATATCATCAACGGAAACTGAAGTTCCACCCCATGACTGTGCATCCGAAGATCTGGAAATATCGATTCCGTATGCTCTGTAGACTGCGCTTGTAAAGCCGCTGCAGTCTGCGCCGTAGCTAAGGTCTGAGCTTCCCCATACATAAGGAAGAACGCCGACAAACTGCTGTGCATAATTTGCGATTGCCTGTCTTAAAGCTGCAACATCTTCAGAATCCGGAGCTGCCGGAGCAATGTTGATGCTTCTTGCCTCATAGCTTTGAGCTTCTTCTACTTTTTCGTTTTCAATGTTTTCTGCAGCTGCTACACCATCATTGATCCGGTTCGTAGCATCAATCTCTGCAGAAACTAAAGCGGCATATTTTCTGACTACGGAGTAGGTCATATCACTATTGTATACCCATCCTTCGCCAACACCAGGAACAGAGATCTTACTGAATTCATCGCCTTCTTCAACGAGCGTGTATCTTACACCATCAGGGAGAACACAAAGAACTGTACTGTAATCCCATGGATCCTGATACAGATAAACTTCACTGTTGTTAGCATATGCAGCGCTGACATAGGTGGATCCATCCATACCTTCAGCTTCCATGCCTTTTACGAATCCGTCTTTTTTCACATAACCGTTAACGGAATCGGAAATAACCTGATACCATTCACCCTGCTCTTTTACAAGAGTTGCAACATCGCCGGCGTACATATGGCCTACAACTTTTGCAACTTCTTCGCCATTTTCAATACGCTCATTGCCAGGGATCTTGTTATAAACATCTGCGGTACCTTCACCATTGTAAACGATCAGTTTTCCAATGGTATTTCCATTAGCATCATAATACTCGTTGAGGCCATCTCCTAAAGATGCGCCTAATGCTGTAGTGGAAAGATACTCAACAGAACTTCCTGAAGTAGCTCCTACATAACCATCAATAACTGTACCCATGCCGGCACCAGGAAGCGCAAGCGCATCCTCTGCCATAACCACATTCTGCTTTGCAGCAGGTGCAGCACCGGCAAGGCTTGTTACAGACATAATGCCGCCACCTAAAATCGTTACGGCACTTGCAAAAGCTATCATAGATACTTTGTTAAACTTAAGAATTTTTGACATATTTTTTGGGATTTGTTTTATTTTATTACGTAATTGTTACAAATTTCTTAATAAATATAACATCCAACTTGCAAAAAGTCAACCAATATATCTGTGAAGAATTTATGAAAAAAATAGAAAAATACCACAATTTCTTGTGTTTACATTTTATTGTATTCTACAAGATATTGTATACGTCCTGCCACGATTTTCCAGCTGAATATCGTAATAATTCTGAAATAGTTTTATTCCCAGAAAAGCTGAATAAAGACAAAAGGCAGTAGTCAAAACTACCGCCTTCTGCCTTTTGCCATTCTGTTGTATACAAGTTGCGTTTTAAGCTGTCTTTTTCCGGGTAATCAGCTTAATCACAAGTAATGTCAATATCATAAGCACAACTGCAATTGGAAGTGCAATCGCCGCATTTGGAAGTAATCCCGCAATAATGTAGGAAACAAAGGATACTGCTGCGACTGTGATTGCATATGGCAGCTGTGTGCTGACATGCGTTACGTGGTCACACTGTGCACCTGCAGAAGCCATGATCGTGGTATCAGAGATTGGTGAGCAATGGTCACCGCAAACTGCACCTGCCATAGCTGCACTCATATTAACAACACCAAGAGATGTTGTCAGCGGGAATGCTGCAAGTGTGATCGGAATTAAAATACCGAAAGTTCCCCAGCTTGTTCCTGTTGCGAAGGAGATCACAACGGCGATCACGAATACCAGTGCCGGCAGGAACCATGTGATTCCGCTTGCGCCTGCCATGATGCTCTCTACGAACTCTGTAGATCCTAAAGAATCGGTCATAGCTTTCAGCGTCCATGCAAAGGTTAGGATCAGGATTGCAGGAACCATGCTCTTAAATCCTTCCGGAATTGCGCCCATGCAGTCTTTGAAACTGATGATGCGTCTGCACAGATAGTAAATGATAGTAATGATCAGTGCGACTGCTCCACCGTACATAAGGCCGACAGATGCATCAGAATTTGCAAATGCATCAACTACATTTGCGCCGTCTAAAGCGCCGCCTGTATAGATGAGGCCAAAGATACAGCAAATGATCAGTACAATGATCGGGAAGATCAGGTCAATAACTTTTCCTTTCGGATTTGCCTGGTCTTCTTCAGTATTGGAATACGGATTCATACCATTAAAGATATCGCCTGCTTCTGCAGCATCCGTATATTTCTTCATCGGGCCGTAATCCATCTTAAAGATGATCAGGAAGAACATCATGACAATGGTAAGGACCGCATAAAAGTTAAATGGAATGGATGCGATGAACGCATGAAGCCCCTGACCTTCTCCAACATAGCCGGATACAGCTGCTGCCCAGGAAGAGATCGGTGCGATGATGCAGACAGGAGCTGCAGTTGCATCGATCAGGTAAGCAAGTTTTGCACGGCTGATGCCGGAAGCGTCGCTGACTGGTCTCATAACGGAACCTACTGTCAGGCAGTTGAAATAGTCATCAATAAAGATCAGGATACCTAAGATAATGGTCGCAACCTGTGCGCCTCCGCGGCTCTTGATATGTTTTGCAGCCCAGCGGCCGAATGCAGCACTTCCTCCTGCGCGGTTCATCAAAACGACCATCGTTCCCAGAATTACCAGGAAGACTAAGATACCTACATTCCAGCTATCTGCCAGTGCGCCATTTACAAAGCCGTCACTGAAGATATGCTCCAATGCGCCGAGCGGATTTCCGTTTGCATAGAAGAATCCACCAACTAAGATTCCGATAAACAGAGAGGAATAAACCTCTTTTGTGATCAATGCGAGTACAATTGCAACGATCGGCGGAACCAGTGACCAGAATTTTCCATAGAAAACGCTGTCAACTACTGCTTCACCGTCTTCTGCAAATACAGTCCATGCAAACATCATGACAAAGACTGCAGCGATCACGCAGATCCTGGCAATCTGTCTCCCCTTAGACAGCTGCCTTTTTTGTCCAAATAATTCGTTTCTCAGTTTTCTCATAGTTGCCTCCACTTTTTCGTTCGGATCACATTCAACTTTCCGAAAATAAAAATGATGTTTCGCGTATTGCAAAACATCACACCTTTTAAAACTTTTCATTTTCTGCAAAAAAGCTCTCCACAAATGTGACAGTCCTGCAAGTATTTCCTGCAGACCCAACAGTTTTTCCATTCAGGAAGAAAAACCATTTCGGCGGAATCCCCTTTCTGCATCGGCTGCATCCTGCTGCCATCACCGTACATACTCTTGTCATCCGCGCCTCTATTTCGCAAACGCTGTTTAATTATTTAACTGATTATAGTGAGGTCTTATCCCATTGTCAACGTAAAATTCTGATTTATTAATGTACTAAAGCGGAAAAGCAACAGGGCAGAAGATAATCTTCTGCCCCACTTTATCATTCTTGATTTTTGAACGCTTTTTCCAGCAAAAACGTTTTTAAGCTTCTGCTTTTTTCACCTGTGCGCAAAGCTCTCCGTTTTCACCCACATCGATCACGATCACATCACCCGGAACCAAGTTGCCTTCCAGGATCAGTCTTGCAGCAAGCGTTGTGACATTTTTCTGAAGGAATCTCTTCAGCGGTCTTGCGCCGTATGCCGGATCATAGGATCTGTCTGCAGTCAGTTCTTTTGCAGCGTCCGTAAGTTCAATAGAAAGTTCCTTTTCTTTCATCAGATCATTGATCTCTTTGAGCTGCAGGTCGATGATGGAAGAAATATTCTCTTTCGTCAGCGGCTTAAACATGATGATCTCATCAAGTCTGTTTAAGAACTCCGGCTTAAAGGAGCCCCGCAGCTGTTCCATAACCATCTCGGAAGCGTCCGCTTTGATCTCACCGTTTTCATCGATTCCATCCAGCAGGAACTGTGATCCGATATTCGAGGTCATGATCAAAATCGTATTCTTGAAGTCAACTGTTCGTCCCTGAGAGTCTGTAATTCTTCCGTCATCTAAAACCTGAAGAAGAACATTGAATACATCCGGGTGCGCTTTTTCTACTTCATCAAACAGAACAACGGAGTATGGTTTTCTTCTGACTGCTTCTGTCAGCTGGCCACCTTCATCGTATCCGACGTATCCCGGAGGCGCCCCGATCAGTCTGGAGACACTGTGTTTTTCCATGTACTCACTCATATCGATACGAACGATATTGTTCTCATCATCAAAGAGTGCCTGTGCAAGCGCTTTGCCAAGTTCTGTTTTACCAACACCGGTAGGTCCTAAGAAAAGGAAGGATCCGATCGGTCTGTCCGGTTCTTTGATCCCGGCCTTGCTTCTCCAGATCGCATCTACGACCTTTTCTACCGCTTCATCCTGTCCAACTACGCGGCGGTGAAGGATCTCACTTAAGGAAAGGATCTTTGCACGTTCTGTCTCATTCAGTTTTGATACCGGAATGCCGGTCCAGCGTGAAACGATACGTGCAATCTCTTCTTCTGTTACATTCTGGCGAACCAGGGAAAGATCTTTTTCGTTGATTTTTGCTTCTTCTTCGGCAAGTTCTTTCTGTGCCTGTGGGAGCTGTCCGTATTTTAATTCCGAAAGTTTTTCCAGATCATATTCACGCTCTGCGATCTGGATCTGATTATTCAGATCTTCAATCTTTTCACGAAGCAGGGAAAGCTTTTCAACAGATGCTTTTTCATTTTCCCACTGCGCAGTCTTCGCGGTATATTCATCTTTCAGTTCGGCATGCTCTTTCTGCAGTTCCGCCAAACGTTCTTTACTTAAGTTGTCGGTTTCTTTCTTAAGCGCGGTCTCTTCGATCTCAAGCTGCATGACCTTTCTTCTGAGTTCATCCAGTTCAGACGGCATGGAATCAAGTTCCGTTTTGATCATTGCACATGCTTCATCGACAAGGTCGATTGCCTTATCCGGCAGGAAACGATCTGTAATATAACGGTCTGAAAGAACCGCAGCGCTTACTAAAGCAGAGTCTGTGATCTTTACGCCGTGGAATACTTCATAGCGCTCCTTGATACCTCTTAAGATGGAGATGGTATCTTCCACAGTCGGCTCGTCCACCATTACCGGCTGGAAACGTCTCTCTAAAGCCGGATCTTTTTCAATATATTTTCGGTACTCATCAAGCGTCGTAGCACCGATGCAGTGCAGCTCGCCTCTTGCAAGCATTGGCTTTAACATATTGCCGGCATCCATGCTGCCTTCTGTTTTTCCGGCACCTACGATCGTATGCAGCTCATCGATAAACAGAAGGATCTGTCCATCGCTTTCTTTAACTTCCTGAAGAACTGCTTTGAGTCTTTCTTCAAACTCGCCTCTGTATTTTGCACCTGCGACCAGAGAACCCATATCAAGCGAGAAGATGGTCTTATCTTTCAGTCCTTCCGGTACATCGCCTTTAACGATTCTCTGTGCAAGTCCTTCAACGACAGCGGTTTTACCAACACCCGGCTCACCAATTAAGACCGGATTGTTTTTCGTCTTTCTGGAAAGGATACGGATGACATTTCGAATTTCCGCATCTCTTCCGATAACCGGATCCATTTTCTGCTGTTTCGCTTTTTCAACCAGATCGGTTCCATATTTCGAAAGTGCCTCATAAGTTGCTTCCGGATTATCAGAGGTGATCTTCTGGTTTCCACGGACAGTGGATAAAGCCTTCAGGAATTCATCACGTGTGATTCCATATGTTCTGAACACTTCCTTCAGTTCCTTATTGCCCTTTTTCAGCATGGAAAGGAAGAGATGTTCTACAGAAACATACTCATCGCCCATTGCCTTTGCCTCATCTTCCGCAGAAAGCAGGACATCATTTAAGCTGGCGCTGATGTGCTGCTGCCCACCCTGCACCTTGACTTTCTTTTGAATCTCTTGAACAATCGCATTGGTAAAGTCCTTTGGATCCATGCCCATTTTTTCAATGAGTTTTGCGATCAGGCTGTCTTCCTGAGTCAACAGACAATACAAAAGATGCTCGCATCCAATCTCCTGATTTCCATAATCATTTGCCACTTTCTGGCAGTCATTTACGGCCTCGATCGACCTTTGTGTGAATTTGCTGATGTTCATATCTATCACCTCTTTCCGAGAGTTTCTTTCTTGTTTTATTAGCACTCTTTCCATTTGAGTGCTAATGTTCTATCTGTACTATAACACCCACCATGCAAGATTGCAACTATTATTTTTAAAAATTTTTCAACTATTTTTTCTCAAGTTTTGCAGCTCTTTTTAACAAAAAAAGCCTGCACATTTCGTGCAGGCTTTCGCTTAAGCGATAGGTTTTTCTTATTTACTTTGTGCGGAAAGTTTTGCCGCCTGATCTGCGGCGATACAGTTATCCACCAATTCAAAGATATCTCCATCCAGAATGCTGTCCAGTCTGTAGGAAGTAAATCCGATACGGTGGTCTGTAACTCTTCCCTGCGGGAAGTTGTAGGTTTTGATCTTTTCACTACGGTCGCCGGTTCCTACCTGGCTTCTTCTCTCTGCTGCCTCTGCAGCCTGTTTTTTCTGAAGTTCCAGATCATACAGACGGCTCTTTAAAACTTTAAGAGCTTTATCTTTATTCTTAAGCTGGCTCTTTTCATCCTGGCAGGAAATAACGATTCCTGTTGGGATATGGGTCAGACGAACTGCAGAGTCTGTGGTATTAACGCACTGTCCTCCGTTTCCGGATGCACGGAATACATCAAACTTGCAGTCGTTCATATCGATCTCAATATCTACATCTTCTGCTTCCGGCATAACTGCTACCGTTGCTGTAGATGTGTGGATCCTGCCGCCGCTTTCCGTTACCGGAACTCGCTGTACACGGTGCACGCCGCTTTCATATTTCAGTTTAGAGTATGCGCCCTGACCATTTACCATGAAGACAACTTCCTTCATGCCGCCAAGTCCCATTTCATTTAAAGAAACAAGATCTGTTTTCCAGCCATTACGTTCTGCATAACGGCAGTACATACGGTAAAGCTCAGCTGCAAAGAGCGCTGCTTCATCTCCGCCCGCACCTGCTCGGATTTCCATGACAACGTTTTTATCATCATTTTCATCCTTCGGCAGAAGAAGGATCTTGAGTTCTTCTTCCAGTTCTTCTACCGCCTTCTTTGCTTCAGACAGTTCTTCTTTTGCCAGCTCTTTGAGTTCTTCATCGCTTTCTGTTTCCAGAATATCAAGGCTGTCGGTGATCGTCTGCTTCGCATCGCGGTATTTTCTGTATGTTTCAACAATAGGAGTCAGATCACTCTGCTCTTTCATAAGTTTGCGAAACTGGTTCTGATCAGATGCCGTCTCCGGCTTTCCAAGAAGTTCTAACACTTCTTCATATCTGGTTTCAATTGATTCTAATTTGTCGAACATGACATTCCTGCTTTCTTAAAGGTCAATCTTGTTTAATAGTTATTTTAAGTACCCGCATACGACCCGGTCTAAACCTGCAAGGTCTTTTACGGTGCGGATCCCGCCAAAGCCATTTTCCTCAAATAGTTTTGAGACGGCTTCTGCCTGGCTGCATCCGATCTCAACGAGCAGTGCGCCACCGCTTTTAAGATACTTCGGTGCCTCTGCAATCAGTCGTTTATAAATATCCAGCCCCTCCGCTCCTGCAAGAAGCGCTAAAGATGGTTCATGATCTTTTACCTCCGGCATCAGCGTTTCATATTCTGCTTCGCTGACATAAGGAGGATTGGATACAATGACATCAAATTTCTCATCCTTATTTAGCTTTGCATAAAGATCCGATAAGAGAAATTTAATCTCGCATTTATTCCGCTTGGCATTTTTCTTTGCAACGGAAAGCGCTTCGTCTGAGATATCAATCGCCGTAACGCTGCTATCCGGATGAAGATGCTTTAGCGTAACTGCAAGCGCTCCGCTTCCCGTGCACAGGTCAAGTACACTAGAGCCGTTCTTTATTACGCGCGATGCTTCTTCCAGCAGAACTTCCGTATCCTGCCTTGGGATCAGAACATGCTCATTTACGATAAACGGCAAACCGTAAAATTCCGTCTCTCCGATAATATACTGACAAGGCTCATGCGTAAGACGGCGCTTTAAAAAGCCTTCGAACATTTTAAGTTCTTCGCCTGTTAATAGCTTATCCGGATTCATCAGATATTCACTTCTTGTAATACCTGCTGCTGCCTCAAGCAGAAGAAAAACATCAGTCCTTGCATCACCAATTCCTGCCTGCTCAAGTTTTAAAACACTCTCCCCAATAAGTTCTTTGAGCGGAAGTTTATCTACAGCCATGATACGGTTTCGTCATCTGCTTTTTCTAACGGTTCTTCATCTTCCGGAGAAGCAATAACTTCCTCGATCGATTTTTCTTCTCTGTCGATTACAATCTCTTCTGTTTCAAAGAGGTCATCAATACCTTCCTGGTATGCCTTCCAGTCAAAGACTGCTTCAACAGAAGCAATTCCGACTTCTACCATATCCGGCGTCGGCTCTTTTGTAGTTAAAGCCTGCATCCACATTCCAGGTCTTGAAAGGATGTTTGCTGCCTTGCTGTTCGAATTTCCTGCCCAGCGGATAAACTCAAAAGAGACACCTGCAATGACCGGAATTAAAAGGATACGGATCACAAGGCGAAGCCATAAAGTATCCACACGGATAAAGATAAAGAAGATAATACTGATAAACAGAACAAAGAAGATAAAACTGGTTCCGCATCTTCTATGCTCTTTTGAGGACTTCATTACATTTTCCACATTTAATGGAAGACCGCTTTCAATGCAGTTGATGCATTTATGCTCCGCTCCGTGATACATGAACGTGCGCTTAATATCTTTCATCCTTGAGATCAGGGCAATATAGCCGATAAAGATCGCGAGTTTTATCACACCTTCAATCACAGCTAAAAGTGCGCTGGATGTAATATTCGTAAATCTTAAGATCAAGGATGAAACAACATACGGAAGAACAATAAAGAGCGCGATCGCGATGATCAAAGCAAAGACGATCGTAAATACCATAACGGCACTCTCACCTTTCGACTTAAATGTCGAGTCAATCGTTTTATCGAGCTTACCGTTTTCTTTTTCAATATCATCTTCATAGAAGCTTGCCGAAAAAGTAAGAGTCTTGATTCCGAGGATCAGGGAGCTGATAAAAGATACCACGCCACGGATGATCGGCCAGCCTAAAACCTTTGCTTTTTTCGTTAGATTCTGATATTTACTTTTTCCGACCTCAATTTCTCCGTCCGGTCTGCGAACAGCAACAGCAACATCTTCGTCATGACGCATCATGACGCCTTCGATAACTGCCTGTCCGCCGATATTGGAAGATCTTCCTTTTTTCATAATTTTCCCTATAAATAAAATAAGATTGAGAAATTAATCCTTGCATACGCAAAGAAGAACTCTCAATCTTAAGTCCTTTTTTAGCTACTGTTCTTTGTTTAAGTTATATTTCTTATTGAACATCTCAACACGTCCGCGTGCCTGAGCAGCCTTCTGCTGTCCTGTATAGAAAGGATGGCATTTAGCGCAAACTTCCACGTGGATATCTTCCTTTGTGGAACCTGTTACGAATGTGTTGCCGCAGTTGCAGGTAACTGTTGCCTGATAATAATTTGGATGGATTCCGTCTTTCATCTTTTTTCTCCTATTCTTTGTTCGAAAAACTTTTAACTCTTCGAATCTGTATTTGCTTAAATCAGCCTTGCAAGTATAGCACAACCCTTATCAGGACTGCAAGGGCTTTTTACAAGAGTTTGATCTTTCGGATCATGTTCACAAACTCCTCATTAGAGCGGGTTCTTGCAAAAAGATCCAGGATCTTTTCGGTCGCCTCATCCGCACGCAGACCGCCGGTTGCTTTTCGGATAATATAGACTGCCTCCTGCTCTTCCTGATTAAGCAGCAAATCTTCTCTTCTGGTTCCGCTCTTTGCAATATCGATTGCCGGGAAGATTCTCTTTTCCTGAAGTTTTCTATCGAGGATCAGTTCCATGTTACCGGTTCCTTTAAATTCCTCGTAGATAACATCATCCATCTTACTTCCGGTATCAACCAGTGCGGTGGCAAGGATCGTAAGGCTTCCACCTTCACGGATATTTCTTGCAGCTCCGAAGAAGCGTTTCGGCATATGGAGCGCTGCAGGGTCAAGACCGCCGGAAAGGGTTCTTCCGCTTGGAGGAACAAGCAGGTTATAAGCTCTTGCAAGCCTCGTGATACTGTCGAGTAAAATAATGACATCCTCTCCGTGCTCAACGAGTCTCTTCGCTCTTTCGATCACCATCTCCGAAACGCGCTTATGATGATCCGGAAGTTCGTCAAAGGTGGAATAGATTACTTCAACCTTATCGCCAACGATCGCTTCTTTAATATCGGTAACTTCTTCCGGACGCTCATCGATCAAAAGGATCAGGATATGTACTTCCGGGTTATTATGTAGGATCGAACGTGCAACGCCTTTGAGGAGCGTTGTTTTACCAGCCTTCGGAGGAGATACGATCATACCTCTTTGGCCCTTTCCGATCGGAGATACCAGATCAAAGATCCGCATGGCAATATTCTTCTCCGATGTTTCAAGGCTCATTCTCTCATCCGGAAAGATCGGCGTTAAGTCTTCAAAGTTTCTGCGCTGTACAGCCTCACTTGGAAGAAAGCCATTGATACGGTCGAGATGAAGAAGCGCACCGAACTTTTCATTTCCTGTTTTAACGCGAACTTTTCCTAAAAGGATGTCGCCAGTCTTAAGACCGAAACGTTTGATCTGGGATGGGGAAACATAAACATCATCCTCACCCGGCATATAGTTTTCACAACGGATAAAGCCATAGCCGTCCGGCAGCACCTCTAAAATGCCATTTGCGACTTTACCGGAATCTAATTTATTTTCTTCCTCTTTGCTGATGCCGGTTTCTTCTACGCGCTTTTTCTCTTCTGCATTTTGAAGGATCGCTTCGATCACATCGGCTTTCTTCATGGAAGAAGCACCTTTGATCCCGTTGGTTTTTGCGATCTCTCTCAGCTGAACAACAGGCAGACTCTCTAATTTTTTCCTCATAAAAATCCTTTCGCTCTATTTTAAATTGTCAAAAAATTTTCAATGCGTTTTGGAAAATGGTTTGAATTCTTAGAATTTCAGAATGCGCCAATGCAGATCCCGCATAGGCTCAAGCGAATTATAAACAAAATAATTTGAAAAAGCAAGGTTAATGTGCTACCCTAAAAATCCGATGAAATACGAACGGAACGGTGATTATTATGATTACAGACTCCAATACAATTTATAAGCTGATGATCCTTTATATGCTGAATCGTCTGGATTCCCAGCTTACAAATTCACAGCTTTCGAGCTTTTTCATTTCAAAAGAATACACCGATTACTTCAATATTCAGCAGACGCTTTCAGACCTGGTCGCATCAAAGTTTGTTGAGAAAGTAACGATACGAAATACATCCTACTACAGCATCACTCCGGAAGGATATGAATCTTTGACCTTCTTTAAGAATCAGATTCCGAAGGGCGCATTGGAGGACATCAATTCTTATCTGGAAGAAAATAAGTATGCGTTAAAAAACGAAGTAGGAACCCAGGCGGATTATTACCGCCACACAAACGGAGACTATATTGCACACTGCCAGGTCATGGAAGGACGCTCGCTTTTATATGAGATCAATATCTCTGTGCCGAGCGAAGAAGAAGCTTCCCGTATCTGCAGCAACTGGAGAGGTTATTCAGAAGAACTCTACGCGGTGATCATGAAGTCTCTTCTGCAGTAAGCCGCATTGCCGTAAAACATATAGCGACAGATACACAAAATAAGCAGGCAGATAAAATACACAAACAGATAAAACACTATGGTAATCAAAACTGTTGAACTTGATATGGTACTTGGCCCGACAAGCCAGCTTCCGGAATCTACTCTTCCGGAGGTTGCGTTTGCAGGAAGATCAAACGTTGGAAAGTCTTCTCTGATCAACGGACTGCTGAACAGAAAAAAACTTGCCCGCACTTCTTCTCAGCCGGGAAAAACACAAACCATCAATTTTTATAACGTAAATAAAGAATTCTTTTTCGTCGACCTGCCCGGTTATGGTTTTGCAAAAGTCTCCAAAGAAGCGCAGGCAAAATGGGGAAAGATGATCGATAACTATCTGATGAATTCTGAAACGCTGAAGGCCGTTTTTCTTTTGGTAGATATTCGTCACGAAGTAAAAAGCAGCGATAAGGAAATGTACGACTGGATCAAAGCCAGCGGCGTACAGCCGGTCGTGATTGCAACCAAGGCTGATAAGGTAAAAAGAAATCAGATCCCAAGGCAGCTTAAGATCATCCGCGAAGGACTCGATTTCAAAAATAACGAAGTTCCTCTGATCGCATTTTCCGCCGAGACCAAACAGGGCCGCGAAGAAATCCTCGATCTTATTTCGACTCTTGTTGAATGATCTATCTACATGTTTTTTTGCAGATTTACCCCTATAATCTCAATTATGTTCTATGATTTCAACTATACTAAGTGCTTTCTATACCAGTGTCACAGAAATCCCACCTTCAGAACAGAAAGTTTCTATCCTTTCTATAGTTAATTCGATTCTACTTCACATAAAAATCAGAAATAAATAAAAAACACTGTTTCCGTCAGAAAGATCTGATCAGAAAACAGTGTTTTTCTATTCTTATAATGCGTTTGTCAAACAGCGACTATAGATTTTTAAAAACCTCGAGGACTTTATCTTTTAAGACTTTCTCTTCCGGTCCGAAGACGATTGCTGCAAATCCTACTGCAACTCCGCCGCCTTCATGCGCTTCTACATTCAGGCCGTTTCCTGTTGTTGAGAATGTGGTAACAGGACCGCCTTCTCTGATGTAGCCTTTTACATGACCGATCAGCGCGCCTTCTGCATCCAGCCAAGCCTCAAGTTCTTTGATGGCAGCTTCCATTAAAGGTTTCACCTCTGCAGTCTGCTTCTTAAGATCTTTTTCGAAAGAACAGATTGTTGCGCCTTCGTGGTTATGTGTCTCTACGACCTTGTAGCCTTCCACTTCATAGGTGTGGCCGTGGTCATGGTCATGATGATCATGCTCATGGAAATCATGATGATCGTGATCATGGTGGTGATCGTGGCAGCCGCACTCGTCATCGTGGTGGTGATGATGGTGGTGCTCATGACCTTCGTGATCGTGATCATGATGATGGTGATGTTCATGGCCCTCATGATCGTGGTCATGGTGATGGTGATGTTCATGACCCTCATGATCATGGTCGTGGCATCCACAAGTACAATCTTCAGGATGTTTCGTTTCTTCTATTTCTTCCGGGCGTAATTCTTCGCTCATCGTTTCAGCCCTCCTTATTTATTCTTGATTTCTTCAATGATCTCTCTGCAGACTGCTGCCATGCCCTCTTTATCATTTACAGCAGAGATCCGGTAGATCTTCGCATTCGTTTTTTCTTTTACCCCTGCTTCTACTTTATCCAGCATTTCCGCATCGGTTGCATCGATCTTATTCATCAGAACATAGTCTGCTGCTTCCACCTGATCATCGATCAATGTTCCAACGACCGGAAGGAGCTTCAGCCAGCGTCTGGAGTCGATGATATTGAAGATCGTAATGCTCATGTCTTCGTCATAGTATTCATGCAGCTGCTGTGCAACATCTCCCGGACGTGCAAGACCGGTCGTCTCTAAGATGACCCATTCCGGATGCATCTTCTCTTCCATCTGTGCAAGAGAATCCATTAAAGAACCTGCGATGCTGCAGCATACGCAGCCATTGAACAGTTCTGTTGTATAAAGACCGGTATCTTCTGTAAAAGCAGTATCAATACCAACCTGGCCGATCTCGTTCTCGATGATCGCAACTTTTGTGCTGCCATCGGCGCCGCCTTCAGCCTCGATCATTTCCTTTGCCAGCGGGATCAGGACGCTTGTTTTTCCGGATCCTAAGAATCCGCCTAAAATAATCAGTTTCATAAGGAAAACCTCCTTTGTCCATTTTCATGGACAGTGCCATTTCTGTTAAGTTATTATTTCACCATGTCTTTTGTGACAGTAAACTTTTTAATTGATGTATCGGATGGGATCTCATACATCTTATCCATCATGATATCTTCCATGATGCTCCTAAGTCCCCTTGCACCGATCTTGCGTTCTAATGCTTTTTTCGCAATTTCCTGAACCGCATCTTTCTTAAACTCAAGGTCGACATTGTCGAGTTTAAACAATGCTTTGTACTGTTTGATCAGCGCATTCTTTGGCTCTTCTAAAATGCGGACCAGATCTTCTTCCGTAAGAGATCTAAGCGCAACTACAACCGGCACACGACCGACAAACTCCGGAATGATTCCGTATTTGATCAAATCCTGCGGCATTACGGTCTGGAAGAGATTATCGGTCTCTTCTACGTTATTTACCGTGATTTCCGCACCAAAGCCGATGCCTTTTTTATCAACACGTTTTTCGATGATCTTTTCAAGTCCTGCAAAAGCACCACCGCAGATAAACAAAATATTCGTGGTATTGATATGCAGCATTTCCTGCCCCGGATGCTTGCGTCCACCCTGCGGAGGAACCGAAGCTTCCGTGCCTTCTAAAATCTTAAGCAGGGCCTGCTGTACACCCTCACCAGAAACATCTCTGGTGATAGATACGTTCTCACTCTTCTTTGTGATCTTATCGATCTCGTCGATATATACGATACCGTACTCTGCTTTTTCGATATCATAATCTGCTGCCTGGATCAGCTTCAGCAAAATGTTCTCTACATCCTCGCCGACATAACCTGCCTCTGTAAGTGTCGTTGCATCTGCGATTGCAAATGGAACATTTAAGAGTTTTGCAAGCGTCTGCGCAAGGAAGGTCTTTCCGGAACCGGTTGGTCCGAGCATTAAGATATTGCTCTTTTGAAGCTCGACGTCTAACTGGTCTTTTGAAAGGACACGTTTGTAGTGATTATAGACCTGTACGGAAAGCACCTTTTTTGCCTCGTCCTGACCAATGACATATTCATCAAGAAATGCCTTGATCTCTTTTGGCTTGTGCAGCTTGATCCCTAAATCTTTTGTCGCTTTCTTTTTCTTCTTCTGCGTCGTTGACTGCGGAACGAAGTTCATTTCATAAATATCTGCGCAGGTGATCACACAGTCAGGGCAGATATATGCATCTCCTGACGGGCTTGCGATCAACTGTTCTCCGACTTCTTCCGGCGTTCTTCCGCAGAAGGAACAGTGCGGCATATCATAATTTCCGTTTCTTCTTGTTGCCATAGATTAAGCCTCATGGTTTTCGATAACTGCATCGATCAGGCCATACTCTTTTGCTTCTGTTGCGCTCAGCCAGTTATCTCTTTCGGTATCAGCTTCGATCGTCTCAAGCGGCTTGCCTGTGTTTTCAGAAAGCAGACGGTTTAAGTTGTCTCTGATTTTTAAGATATGGTCTGCATTGATCTTGATATCAGAAGCCTGACCCTGTGCTCCGCCGGATGGCTGATGGATCATGATCTCAGCATTCGGAAGTGCAAAACGTTTTCCTTTTGCACCGCCTGCAAGAAGGAACGCGCCCATGCTTGCAGCCATACCGATGCAGGTGGTGGAAACGTCACATTTTACATACTGCATCGTATCATAAATTGCCATACCTGCTGTTACGGAACCGCCCGGGCTGTTGATATAGAAGTGAATATCTTTGTTCGGATCTTCACTCTCTAAGAACAGGAGCTGTGCAACAACCAGGCTTGCAGTTACATCATTAACTTCTTCGCTTAAGAAAACGATTCTTTCTTTTAAAAGTCTGGAATAAATATCATAGGCTCTTTCGCCTCTGCTGGTATCTTCAATTACTGTTGGTACTAAGCTCATACATTACCTCCTGTATGTGATTCTTTGATTCAGAAAAGCCGGTAAAGACCGGCCTTTCTGTGTTCTTATTCAGCCTTTTCTTCTTCGGCCTTATTGTCTGATTTAAATTATTCTGCTTTTTCCTCTGCAGCTTCTTCAGCCGGAGCTTCCTCTTCTTTCTTTTCAACTGCAACGCCGTGCTCATATACGAAGTCAGCAGCTCTGGAAACAGCGATGTCAACTTTCATTCCTTCTTTTTCTTTGTCAGAAAGGAACTCTTTCATTTTCTCAACATCCATGCCGTACTGATCAGCCATCTTCTTAACTTCAGCATCTACATCTTCGTCTGTTACTTCGATGTTTTCAGCCTTTGCGATCTCTTCGAGAACAAGTCTTTCTCTGATGGTCTGAAGAGCGTGCGGGCGAATGTCTTCCATGAATTTCTCACGGGTCTGGCCTACAAGCTGCAGGTACTGATCCATGCCGATTCCCTGGCTTTCCATTCTCATTGCAAAGTCATCAGCACTCTGACGAGCCTGTGCATCGATCATCAGTTCTGCAACATCCATCTGTGCAGCGTCTGCAATCTTCTTGATGATCTCACGCTCAGCGTCTGCCTTTGCAGCATCTTTCTTTCTTACTTCGATGCCTTTTCTGATGTCTGCTTTATATTCTTCTAAAGTATCAAACTCGGATACTTCAGCTGCGAACTCATCATCCAGCTCCGGGAGTTCTTTTACTTTCAGATCATTCAGTTTGCACTTGAAGACTGCCGGTTTTCCCTTCAACTCTTCTGCATGGTAATCTTCCGGGAAGGTTACGTTAACGTCGAATTCATCTCCGATGTTGTGTCCGCAGATCTGCTCCTCGAAATCTCCGATGAAGGAGTGGGATCCTAAAGTAATGGTGTAGCCTTCAGATTTTCCACCATCAAACGGCTTGTCATCTACATAACCATCAAAATCGATATCAGCGATGTCGCCCATCTGTGCTGCTCTGTCAGTTACAGGAACGCGGCGGCTGTTGAGTTCTCTTGTTCTTTCGATATCCTGATCAACTTCCTCGTCTGTTACTGTAAGGTCTGTTGCAGTATATTCGATTCCTTTGTACTCACCTAATGTTACTTCCGGTTTTGTAGCAACAGTTGCTACATAAGTGAAGTCTTTTCCTTTTTCGATATCGATATCATCGATAGACGGCTGGGATACGATTTCGATCTCTTTCATTGCCTCGTCATAAACATCCGGATAGCTGTCGGAGATCAGGAAGTTTGCTGCATCCTCATAGAAAACTTCTACACCGTAAGTTTTCTCGATCATTTTCTGCGGCACTTTACCTTTTCTGAAACCAGGCATGGAAACCTGATTTTTGATCTTGTGATAAGCTCTTGTAATCGCTTCTTCTACTTTTTCAGCTTCCACTGTAGCTGTGATCTTAGCTAAGCTTTTTTCTAATTTTTCAACTTTTACTTCCATTTTAAAAATGTTCCTCCTTGGGGTTCTTTATGTGCTTTCGAAGCTTTTTGCGCAGTCATTAAATGTGCAAAGAAAGTTTCGAAGGCACACCTACTTACGCAATTGTGTATTTTAACATAGTCATTTGAATTTATCAACGAAATTTCACGTGACAGGGGGACGGTTCTATTGTCACCTAGGCAAATGAATTTAACAGTAATCGATACCGATCAAAGTCAGTCCCCGGGCCGCTGCTTTCGGAGCAGAAAGGCGCCTGTCGCAGCTGTCTAAGATCTCTTTTACATGCTCCGGCGGATAGATTCCCATGCCGACTTTTTCAAGAGTTCCTGCAATGATGCGGACCATGTTATAAAGAAAACCATTACCTGTGACCTGGATATGAACCAGCTTCGGCGTAAAATCGTCCTTTCCAGTCTCTTCTTTCAGATTTGGGATCGGATCTGCCGTGATGTCAATGGAATAGATCGTCCTGACAGAGCTTTTTTGCTGACCGCCTGCAGATGAAAAGGCTTTAAAGTCATGTTCTCCAACAAGATAGGCTGCTGCCTGTCTCATTTTTTCGACATCCAGTTCATAATAAACATAATCCGTATAGAGCCTGTGAAGAGGCAGATTCACACGGCTGTTTAAAATATTATACTGATAGGTCTTTGTGCAGTCCGCATAGCGCGGATGAAACGAGTCCGGAACCTCTTCACTTTTTACGATCTTGATATCATCCGGCAGAGACTGGTTTAACGCCAGCGCAATCTTCCCCGACGGGATGCGGGTATTTGTATCAAAGATGGCCACGTTTCCCATCGCATGAACACCGGAGTCTGTCCGGCTCGCCCCTACGATCGTGATATCCTCTTTCAGAAGTTTGGACAGATGCTTATTGATCACCTCTTCTACCGCGATCCCATTCTTTTGCACCTGCCATCCGACATAATTCGTTCCGTCGTATGAAATTATTAATTTGATCCGTTTCATAGCCCGTTCATCATACCATAAAAAATGTGACATTAGAACCGTCCCCTTGTCACCTGCCCCTTGCCATTCAGTAAACGCATATGCTATACTTCAGGAAACGAACATTTGTTCGCTTTTTGTGAAAAGGAGGCAGACTGAAAATGGACGCGCGAAGACGAAGGACTTATGTCAAAGTCATTTCCGTTTTTGATAACACCGGCTTTATGCAGCCGAAAAAAATAATATGGGACAACGGCAAAGTTTCAGAGATTGAAAAGGTGCAGGATTTTCGTCCTTCCACCTGTATCGAACGCGGCCTTCCCGGAGATTGTTATACGATCGTGATCGGAGGCGAGAAGCGCCTTCTATTTTTCGAACGTTCCGACAAACGTTTTGCAAGTACGTTTGGACGATGGTTTTTCGAAGAGTATGAGGTATAATCAAAACCATGGAACGCACAATCATTGCGATCGATTTAAAATCTTATTATGCATCTGTCGAAGCCAGTGACAGAAAACATGATCCGCTCACAACCAACCTTGTTGTTGCGGATGATTCGCGTACAGAAAAAACGATCTGTCTTGCGGTCTCCCCTTCTTTGAAGGCCTATGGAATTTCCGGAAGAGCCCGTCTTTTTGAAGTGGTCCAGAAAGTAAAAGAGATCAACCACGAACGCTTTCAAAAGGCAAAAGCGCTTGGCGTCTTGCCACGTGATAAAAATGGTCGCTACCATTTCGCCTCTTCTTCTTTTGACGCCGGAGCATTGGCTGCCGATCCCTCTTTAGAGCTATCCTATATCATTGCTCCGCCCCGCATGAAACTCTATGAAGAAATCAGCACAAAGATCTATTCCATTTATCTGAAATTTGTTTCCGCCGAAGATATCCACGTCTATTCAATCGACGAATGCTTTATCGATGTGACGTCTTATCTGAACACTTATCAGATGAGCGCCCATGAACTTGCGATCACAATGATCCGCGAAGTCTTATATACGACCGGCATTACAGCCACCGCCGG